>PUNP01000270.1 GCA_003551785.1 Candidatus Brocadiaceae bacterium
ACCGACATCGCCGATTCGCTGGGCCGTTTCTGTGAAAATTATCCGGAGAGTCACCTCGGGGGCAATGCGGCGGTGCGTCGGATGGCGATTACGCTGGAGCGGCTGTTTGATCTGGATGAGGCAAGCGCGGCGGCGCGTCAGGCGTCGCAGTGGGCGGACAGGATGTCGGAGGACGGCATCGAGGACAGCGCGCTCAGGGAGGGTCTATCGGCCTGGCAGCGTCCCACGCGCGGGCCGCGGCGACGCGAGCTGCGGAGGGTTATATATGAGTGCTATGCACGCGGGGGTCTTGTGGCGTATCTGCGTGGAGAATCGGATCTGGCTGATGAACTGGTGCGCAAGGCGGCGCATCTTGAGCGTTCGGAGCGGGCGAGTATCGGCGCGGAGACGGGCATGGAGCGGATGCTGTCGATTATAAGGGGCCGGCAAAAGCAGCTGACTCCCGACGAGCTTCTTGAAAACATACGCGACGACAGGCAGAAGACGGGACTGCGGATAGCGGACATGGCGCTTGCGACGTTTGATCCCGAGCGTGCCGGCGAGTTTTACGAGCGGCTCCTACGCGGCACGGGCCCCTTTTCCGATCCATCGGCCGAGATGAAAAGCTATCTGCTGTTCCGGATGGGGCAGGCGCTTAAGTTTCAGGGCAAACATGAAGAGTCGATGGAGTTTCTGAAACAATTATACGATCCGAGATATTCGAGGTCGCCGTGGGCGGCCGACGGGATATTTCGCGTCGGCACGTGGACAGCCAACAAAACGCAGGATCGAGTTGCAGCAATGCCGCATTGGCGGCATGTGTTCACACGTTATCCTGAGCATGAGGAAGCAGAGCGTTCGCTTTTTTACTACGGGCTGGGTGGAATGCGCACACAGCAGTATCAAAAGGCTGTAGAGGCATTTTCAATGTATTTGGAACGTTATCCTGATTCACGCTGGACCGAGCGGGTGAGGACGCGGCTCTTGCCCCGGGCCAGGGAACAGTTAAAGTAAAGGAGAATGAGTTATGAAGACGAAGAATATGATGTGGATGTTAGTGTTGACGGTTATCACAATGGTTTCGCCCGTTATCCGGTCAGCGGTAGGAGAAACTATTAATGATAAGGTCGAAGTGGAAGCTAAGGAAGATATGCCGGCGCCGTCAGATATTCCTTTGGGAGATCTCTTTAGAAAGGTACCCACCGGTGATAAGGATCGAATCGAAGTCACCAACGAGGGAGCCTTGTTTGTAGAGGCGGGGACTTACGGTACGAACCCTGGCGATCCATATAATGACGGTGCTGACTTTTATCCCTACCAGGAATCGGGGCCGGTCAAGGTGGATTTAGAAGGTCGCGAAGGAATAGGCGGCGTATACATTGTAACTGTCGTGATCGTAGGAGAAGGAGAAGGAGACGAAGAGCCTCCATTGCACTGGGCTGCGGCGGGGGACATGGCCGGGGGCACCCTGACTCTGACCGATTTAATCGAACCAACCAGTCAGACTCAGGTATCCTTAGATTCTTCTGATGTCGGGCAGTCTTTCTTCTGCAAGACGGATGAGAATAACAAGGGCAAGATTGTATTCAATATGCAACTCGAGTATGATGTAGCGGCCCAAACTGTATTTGGTTGGAAGTGGGAGGTATCGCCGGGGTATCCGCAAGAACAATGGGACGAAAACCCGCTTTTATGGGAAAAGACTCTCACTGACATCGAGCCGGGCGAGTATGTACTGAAAGTGACAGGTTACGATGATAATTATGAGTTAGAGATTCCTTTCGTGGTGGGGTTGGGGGTGGAAGTTCTTGACCAGCCCGAATACCTGTTCGCCGATGCCGAATATGCCACCACGATAAGATACCAGATCGATGATTTGCTGCCTTTGGTGCCGGAAAACGGTAAGCCAGAGGATATTATCGAGAGCATCAATATAGAGTTTTTTGTTGACGGAACGAGTGGATTTTCGGTCGATGTTTACGATAACAATAGAACCGTCGGAGTCGATGGAAGTGATCTTGTACTGCTGTCATCCTATGAAGGCGATGTTTTCGAGAGCTACGTCCGCAGCGGTGAATATTCTGGGATATCACTGAGCGAAGGGAACGCTACGGAGGATGCATATTTTGTTGTGACGGTTGGAGTGGATGTTGGCGGCCAGACGGAACTTGTATCCGGCAGAGGAGATGTGGGAGAATTTGCTGACAACGAAGTACCGGCAGCAGATATTAGAAAGACACGCTATTCCGAACCAGTGCCGGACAATGCAACCTATCATGTCAGTCCAACTCGCGAATCCTATCCCTTTAAAAATGTTACTGTGCAAAATCAGGCAGGTTTTGAGGTAGTGAATTATCACGTTGAACCAGAAATAGAACGTTGCTGTTGGGATGGCGGTGATTGCAATAATTGTGTTATGGAAGGTATCGTGGATCCATCGAAGTTAATACAGGTATATCCAAATTATCCAATCTATGAACACTGGGGGACTTACATTCAAAATGATATAGGCCCTATTTATGCTAGTCATGACCTGAGTTACGGCCCTTATTTTTCAGAAGCGGAAGTTGGCTACCGTGCAGACACCCCCAATTTTAACACCATGGTTGATGTCCGGAACCTCGGGAACCGCAGTGGTGTTTGGATCAACATTTCTTATGGCGGAAAGGATGGAACGACAGAATCGGTGCTTTCAGAGATACTTGACCCTGGCGAATCTGCTATGGATTACGCGATAGCAACGGCTGTATGCGATCTGGCTTTCTATACGGACGGCGTGGAAATTGTGGAGTACGTAGACGATATAGATAGCGGCAGTTTGGCACCATTGGGAACAGCATTGGGAGTCGTTGGAAGCATTTTTACCAAAGGTATAGTTTCCATTGTTTATGGGATTACTACCGACATTTTCTTACACATTTACACAAGTCCAGACGTTAATGTTTCACATTCCGCACACGCTCAGATCGAACCTTTATACGAATGGAGACATCCGAATGGTAGCGGAGGTGGCGATGAATCCGGACCACGCCTTTTTGGGACTCAAAGTCAGACAACTTATAGAATTCGGGAATATGACTTGGAGCTGGATACAGGCTCATCTTTTTTTGTTTTTGCTGATATGTCTACCCGAATCCAGATTACTGCTGATAATAGTATACATGATGAGCTTTCTCCCTCCTCTGCAAAGTGCGTATTAGATCGAACTGAAGATCCATATATGAGGGTTTATGAGAAAAACTAATGAATTGGAGATTGGAATTTCTAACAAACTGGAGATGCGATTATGAAAAAAAAACAATCAAAACTTGCTATCATTCTTATAATAACAATGTTGTCCGGAATAACAGGTATGTTCATGATGCGCAGGTTGTTGGAAAAAACTACCGAAGACAATTTAAAAGAGCATAAGCCGGAAATACCTGAAGAAAACTTGAAAGAACGTAGCCCAAAAATGTCTGTGCGGAAAAAAATAGACAGGCTTATTGATAAAGCAGAAGATGAATTCCATGACCGTGAAATCTATGGAACGAATGAATTAGCAAAAAGAAGTCAAATAGAATCTCCTGATGGTGTTAAAACATATCTCCCCCCTAAAGTGCCAGAAGACGTTCCTATGATCGAACTGCGCTTTCACGTTAAAGATAACGAAAGAAGTATGAAGCCTTTAAAAGTAAGAAGGGTTTCCTTTGGTCCATGGGAATCAGGGGAAATCGCACCTTCGGACGTCGAAGAGCTGACCGGCGCATTTAGTGTTCAAGATTATAGCCTTCGCGTTGGCGTGATGGAGGTAACAGGTGATGAGGGTGTTGATTCGGCTACCTTTCGCTTTGGTCGCACTTACCATATTGGTTATCGCATCAACGAGCAGCGCCAAGGCGACAACAGTTGGTATGAAAACATTTTTCAGATTCCCGACCAAATACCACCGGGTAAGGTAGCGGTAATTAACTTAGTGGCCAAACATTCCTGGTCATCGCTTCAAAACAAGATAGAGGAGCTCCGTGGAGAAGGGAAAGAATATATTAAAGGAACTATAAACATGGATATTCCTATGCCTTTTGATTCACTGCAAGCAAGATATTTTCCTAAGGAAAGAAGACCCCGGCGGGTAAGGGTTGGAAAAGACGGTAATTTTAAGATTGAGGTTCAGGAATTACCTTTAGGTGGGATGCTTATTGTTATGGATGCTGATCCAGAGAATGAAGGAAAGGGTACCGGAATGCTGTATATTGAATCGGTGGAGAAACGGGATGTTCTCCTCCCGGAAAATGCTGATACAGTTGTTCATCCTGAAAAACAGATTACTTTTCAGTTAAATATCCCGGCAGAGAAAATTACTGATGATCTAATGTCTGTCGCTCTAAAAGTAAATAAGAAAGACAAGTTGCCTATGGGCTGGGTCAATTTCGATAGGTACAAACGGCACTTTTTAAATCAATATTGCCAGTGGTCTGAAAATCTAAATAAGACAGGTAAAGTAGAGTTGGATTTTGTTTCCGGCAGTTATTATGTTGAACTGTTGTATTGGCCCAAGGGGAAAAGCAGGAAAAGAGAAGTGATAGGTACCGTAATTATAACGGATAAAAATGAAGGGGAAGTTCTTCAGGTAGAACCGCTCTAATATTAAGAGGAACTATATGCTTTTGATGTTATCAGGCAGAGGATTGACCTTGCAACGCACGCCCAGCTTTCAAGCAGTGGCCCCGTTTTTGGAGGTAATATCGCAGAGGCGAAGGCAAGATGGACATTTGACTCGCTTGCAGATAGCGAGAGTGTAAAAATTACACTCCCAAGACGATGATAACAGCAATGTTTATATGATAAATTGAGAGGAAACTAAAATGAAAATAAAGGTTTTGATTATTACGGTTGTCTGTGCCGTAGCCGTAGCTTTTTTCCTTTTCTTTGTACGTTTTGAAAGTCAGGATGTGGTCAACCATACCGATGACAAAGAAGTTCCGGGACCGGAAGAGAAAATGCCAATTGAGATACCGGAACAAAGCGAAGTTGGCAAACAGGATGTAGAGGCATCACATGTGATGCGTGAATATAATATTGTGGATAGTGCTGACATCAGCCCGACCGTAGAAGAGATACCTACTGCCATATATCGTGATGAAACACTGACATCATACAGACATACTCATTCTCCTGCGAATCTTCCCTGGCTGGAACTTCGTTTTCGCAAGCCCGGACCGTCTGGGGAAGAGAGGCCCTATCTGTTGCAGGGAATAAACTTCAAGCCTTGGGAAGAGGGGGAAGGATTTGTAAGACGACGCACTCAGCAGGAACTCACCCCCGGAATTCTCATGGGGGTAAATTATGATGATAGCCTGAATGGCTCCAAAGCGGTACGCATGCAAATAACTGATGATTTAGAGATGGATCAATTTCAAGGTCTTTACATGGGATATGATTATTATGTCCGGTTTTTAGCATTTAATGAAGATTCGCAGTATGAGCAGGTTGGTTCCTGTTTGCTGCGGGTTCCGGAGAACGTCCCGCCGGGCAAGGTTGCAGTTATGGAGGTCGACGTGACGCAGCAGTTCGATCCCCATCCCCCGGATGAGAGGAAGTCTCTCATTTTCCGAATGAAAGAAGATCTGCCGGGTGATGCGGAGGTTTTTCTCTCTGATCCCGGGAGGCGACGAAGGACTATCAGAGTCGGCTCCGACGGTACAGGCAAAGCAAAAGTACACAGCCTTGGCGGCGAATTGATCGTTGTTGTACCCCGAACACCAATAAAACACAGAGCTGTACCGGCTGAACCGGAAATGCTTTACTATAAGCAAACTGTCACCAGCAACGAGGTCGTTTTCCCGGACGATGCGGATATTGTCCGTGATTCTGAAAAATACGTAAATTTTTCGCTGGAGGTGCCCTATGAACATATGGACGATGCGACGAGCCATAGGTACATATTATTGGTACTTTTTGTGCAAAAAGAATCGCAGTTTCCACTTACCGGGAGACTTGCCACTGTGCCGGAGGTAGACCGGAAGCCTGAAAGAATACAAATGAGCTTTCTCCCGGGAGAATATTACGTCGGCTACATAACAGATAAGGTTGAATATGACGATATGGAAAAGATCATCGGTCGTATCAAGATACGCCCGGAGGACGAAGGCCGGACGCTCCGGATGCAGCCGTTGGGTAAGTAGGCTGATTTGTCCAGACGCGATCTGATCGATCTAATACCGAGTTCAAACTTCAGGTGATTTATACTGTTAGGTATCAATCAATCCTACTTGTTGCTATAATCATTTTGATGTCGAGAGTTCGGGAACATTCACCGCTATGCGGGAGGAAAGTAGAATATGAATCGCTGTCAAGAGAAATATCAAAAAGCGATTGCAATGAAGGCCGCAGCCGTGTTGCTGCTTTTACTGATAGCAGCAACTTCCGGTGCGGGCGAACACGCCCCCCGACGGGCCGTACATATCGCCGGCGGGCATGCGTGGGGGTCCCCGATCATTCAGAAAATGCTGCGCGCGTTCTGCGAAGAACATGATGTGGCGGTGGAAAGTTTTACCATGGAAAGATGGGCCGACCGCGACTGCACCGGCCGGTTCGCCGATGGTAAGGCCGATATCCTGGTCCACTACGCACGCGTCGATTTCGGGACGGAGGAAGATATCGGCGGCGAGTATGAAGAATTCATCGTCGGACAGGCCAGAGCCGCGCTCGTCGTCCACCCGCGCAGCCGCATCAGGAAGATGACCACAGGTGAGGTGCGCGACATCTTGCGTTCCCCTACAAGAGCCGAACGCGAGGCGGGCGTGGAAAGAGGGTCTTATTATAGCGAGTCAGAATGGTTTTCGATCAGCACACACGTCTTGCGTCGAGCCTGTATGCTGGTGGGCGGCGAATATTCCGGCCGGATGCATCCTTTCCGTCGCGATATGGAGGTCTGCCGCAGCCCGCGGGCGGTGGCGGATAAGGTGGCCGAAGACCGGGATGCGATAGGCACGCTGCTGTGGCAGGGCAGGGAGATACCGGGCGTCAGGGTGCTCGAGATCGCAAAGACCGAGGACGGGCCGTTCGTCGCTCCCGGCACGGAACCCGTCATCCAGGATGACTATCCGCTGAGCGAATATCTCGTGCTGTACCTGCGTCCCGGTGCGCCGCGGATGGCACGCGAGTTTGCCCGCTTCGCCGCCGGCGAGGAAGGCTCGGAAATAGCCGCCGATGAAGGACTCGTCACCCCCTACCAGCAGCACGCATACGAAGCACAAAAAAGAATGCGGGAAGCACGGCGCGGCGGCACCGAAGAGCTCAACGCCGTGGCGATGGGCGACGGGCGGGAGCTGCTCCGTGACCTCTCCGAACACTACGTGCGCGCTAAAGCACCCGTCCGCATCAGAAGCAGCGTGCGTCATCGTCAGAAACCCGCGGTCGAGGAATTTCTCGGGCGTTCGTTCCTCGAAAACGGTGACCACACCAACGCGCTGGACCTGCTGCTGCTCGAAGGCCGGCCCGATGCGGAAGTAATGGAAGCCTACGGCGATAAATGGAATGAACTGATGCCGGACGAGCATATGCTC
>PUNP01000497.1 GCA_003551785.1 Candidatus Brocadiaceae bacterium
CGTATCAATTTGAAAGTCATATCCATCAAAAAAATCTAACCCAAGAAGATTGTAAGACGCAGAATCTTCCCATATATGGTCGGTATAATTGGACAGCACCGACACATCCAAATCTGCCTTTAAATTATCAACATTCAAATTTCTTTTAGTCGTTGGTAATTCTGCTTTACTGCCGTCAGCCAGTTTACCCACTCGTGTTCTTCCGTAAATTGAAAACGGTCCCGTTCTTTCTGCCGCTCTTCTGGTTATTATGCTGGTCGTGGCTCCTGTATCAACCATCATGTCAACCTTGTGTCTTCCATATCTGCCAGATATTGCAACACCTTCTATGACAATGGCGTTTTCATCATGATATATAGTTTTTGTTCGCCAATCAACAACTTTATAACCCACGCTAAATGGAATTACGTAGTCCGCTGGTTTTGTTGACTGTGTTGCATACAAACTATGGTCTGACTGCCTGATCTGGCTTGCCTTCACCGGTTCGATGACTTCGCTTTTTCTGTCTGATCCGCTGTACAACCCCATCATAATAACAACAGCGATTGCAAAAATCGACAAAGGAGCGATCAAAGATTTTTTCTTCGGGTGCTGGATTAGAAAAGTTTTACACCCGGAGGGGCAGTTTACTTCAAGAGTTTTCCCGGGAATGATTGGCAACCTTATCCGCCGATTACAAATCGGACATCTGACTATGGTCTTTTTTCGATTTTGCCTCGGTAGATGTTTCCTGACTTCACGCGTCCCTCTGAAGGGCGGTGCCACGAAAATTTGCCCGCATTTATCAACCCAGAACATTGTTCTCTCCCAAAAGCACTTTGTAACCTATAAAACCTCTCACTCGACCACTGTATAATAAGTCGAATTGCTGACGGTTTTATAACAAACAAATTCTTTTGGCAGATGAGAATTATCGATATCTTTCTCCAGGACTCCTTGCTACTGGTCTGTCTCCGATAAAGACCCCTGAATGCTCACGACAAAAGCCCCCCATTTACGTGGATGTATATCTTCTCCACTTTCACGGGCTTTAGTTATCATACTTCGCTGTGTTTGGGTCATGGCAGTGGTCGCACATCCGTCTTTGAGATAGCGCCCATAGAAATCTATCATGAGCTCGGCGGTCTCGGTATCCGGCACCCTCCAGAGCGTTATGAGTAAGTTCTTTGCTCCAGCCTGCACAAATGCCCGTCTGAGTCCCATCACTCCCTCACCGCCCGTAAGCTCCCCCAACCCCGTATCACAGGCCGACAGAGCGACAAGCCGGGTTCCCCACAGGTCAAGTGTGCCCACTTCCTCGGCGGTGACGATGCCGTCATCGAGGTATTCTTCCCGCATTTCTTCCACAATGGCACGCGAAGCCCCTGCAAGGGCGAAGCCGGAGCGGTGCATGGGATTGGCGGCTCTGGCAGCGGGCATCGGCTGGATCCCCCTCTGAGTAAGGTCAGCCACCGGCCCCGTAGGTTCGGGGGCTTCGGTATCCGGCAGGAAAAAACCGTGCGTGGCCAGGTGCAGAATGGCGGGTTTATTTACAGTTTTGAGGCGCGGCTCCGATGCCTCAGCTCCAAGCCAGGTTTCTACCGTATGGCCCTGTTGTTTTAGCAATTCACGAATGGCTTCGACCTCTTTCCGGGTGCCTGGAAGCGGTTCAAAACGCATTCGGGTCAGCATAGAGCGATCCTGGTCGGTCATTACACTTCCGTGGGCATCATCCCGGGTAATAAAAGCCGTCGCTCTTTGTCCCTTATCTTCCAGCCCGAAGTCTGGGTCTCCAAAGAGCACAGCGCCCTCGGTGTTTTCTTCTATCTGCCGAACAAGGTCACGACCACTTCCGACGTAGGCAATGTTGTATTTCTCGATCACATAGCGGTCGTCCGGGGAGATAAACGTTGCAAACGACAGGAAATTCAGTTCGCCGTCCGGACTGATTATAACGCCGGTTGTATCTCTCAGGTGTTTTTCTATGGGCGTCCATACCAATTCATACAATCGCCTGGAAAAATCTGTTACCGGTTCCTGCCTTCGCATTGCACTCCGGTACCGGTCTATAAGTGCATCTATCTTTTCTGCGGAGCCCAGTTCTACGAATTTCGGTTCGTCTTCTTCCCTGCTTATAATAAAAGCGGCATATTGGGCGGGAAGAAAAATATCTTCTGTTCCGAGTTCCTCTCTCTGTTTGGCCGTTGCTATAGGATGGAACCGGGTGATCTCTATCAAAGCATGCCCATCTGGAATAGCCTCTTTTACCTGCTCTAAATTTACCCGGCTTGCCCGGCGGCCTTCACGGTAGCGTCCGGCTTTCCTGGAAAGTTTGCGCTCAAGTACTTCAGCCTCATCTGTGAGTTCTTCGATCCGTTCCCGGCGCTGCCGGAGCTGTTGTTCTGTAAATTCTCCCGGCTCCTCGAACATGAATGTAGAAATCTGTGTTCTTATATCCCGTATTTCATTCCAAAGCTTCTGGGCTTCGGAGTCATCGCTGATACGCTGACGGTCTTCGAGCATGGAGTCTGCCACGACGGCTTTGTTGCGTAGCAGCCAGTTTGCAGTTTCATTCAGAACCGGACGATCGAATTCAGTATGATGCAGAGACAGGGTTAGCAATAATCTATGTGTCCCTAATCGGCTCCCCTCCCGTTCAAAAGCTATCCTCTGACGCTCGGATTTGCCGTAATACACGTTCTCACGTACAGTTTCAATAATGGCTGGTACAGGGAACACAGTATCGAAAGAATCATCATATTTCTCCATCTCAATATAAAGCACCGCCAAATTGTTCAATAACGTAGCTACGCTCGGATGTTTCGGGCCGAAAGCTTTTTCGTATATCTCCATAGCACGTTTATTTAAAGGCTCTGCTTTGCTGTAAAGACCCTGTTCGCAATAAACAGTAGCCAGACTGTTCAGACTCGTGGCAACACTTGGATGTTCCGAGCCGAAAGCGTTTTCACGTATCTCCAGTGCACGCTCATGTAACGGTTCAGCCGCCGCATAAAGGCCTTGATATCCATAAAGATTGGCCAAATTATTCAAAGCCGTACCTACTCTCGGATGTTTTGGGCCTAATGCTTCTTCAAAAATTTTCAGCGCACGCTCTAAAAGTGGCTCTGCCTTTGCGTAAAGCCCCTGTTCTCGATATAGAATACCCAGATTGTTCAGGCTCGTAGCGACCCCTGGATGCTCAGGACCAAGAGATTTTTCTTTTATCTCCAGAGAACGCTTATGCAACGGTTCAGCTTCCGCAAAAAGACCTTGATCACTATACAGCCCCGCCAAATTGTCAAGGCTCGTTGCAGTATAGGGATGTTCGGGTCCGAGAGTTTTTTCATATATCTCCAGGGCACGCTTATATAAAGATTCCGCTTCGGAATAAAGCCCCTGAGTCGAATATAACAGCCCCAGACTGATAAGGCCCGTTGCTATATAAGGATGCTCCGGACCGACGGCTTCTTCACCTATCTCCAGAGCACGCTTATATAAAGGCTCTGCTCTGGTGTAAAGTCCCTGATCGTAATAAAGTCCAGCCAAGCTGTGAAGGCTAAGGGCAACCTCAGGGTGATCAGGGCCGTAAAATTCTTTGCGTATCTCCAACGCACGTTTATATAGTGGCTCTGCTTTGGCGTAAAGGCCTTGTGCTCTATGGAGCTGGGCAAGATTGTTAAGACTTGTGGTTATCTTGGGATGGTCGGGGCCAAAAGCTTTTTCATCTATCTCAAGTGACCGTTCAAATAACTGTTTTGCTTCGGTGAAAAGCCCCCGACTTGCATACAGCACACCTAAGCCGCTCAGGCTGTCGGCCACATCAGGATGCTCCGGCCCGTGAACATTCTCATGTATCTCTAACGCACGCTCATATAATGGTTCCGCCTTAGCGTACCTCCCCTGTTCATAATAAATTCTGGCCAAATTGTTCAGGCTGGTGGCTATTTTAAGGTGCTGTGGATCGAGGAATTTCTCCCTTAACTTCAGTGCACGTTCATATAAAGGTTTTGCCTTGGCATAAAGACCCTGGTGTTCATACAGCAAAGCAAGATTGTTTAAGCTGGTAGCTACTTTTAAATGTCTCGGGCCGAGAGCTTTTTCACGTATCTCCAGCGCTCGTTCGTAAAGTGGTCTTGCTTCGGCGTAGAGGGCCTGATCGTGGTAGAATTCTGCCAGATTGTTCAGTCCCATAGCTACATTGGGGTGCTCCGGTCCGAAATGATGTTCGGCCATTTCAACCGCCTGTTTCGCCACATCAACAGCATCATCATATCTGCCTTCGTCTGCAAGGAATTTTGATTTGTCCAGAAGAGCGTCTAACTTTTTTTCTTCCGGAGTTGATGTTTCTTCTGAATCTTCTGCCGGGATTGGCCTTGAAACGGTGGGAGCAGTGCAGGAAGCAAGAAAAACAAATAAACTTATGAGCAGTATCCCGCATTTAAAATATTTCATATCTTTTCCCTGCTGACCGTTCCAAAAATGATAAAGACACGATCCTACAACTCGTCTATATGCTGCTGAATCGCTCTTACAGCCGCCGGCATGTTGAGTTTGTTATAACAGCGCTGGAGCAGTTTAAGGTAAGTCAAGCTCTCGGGAGATTTTTCTACCAGCTTTTGGGCTTCATACAATGCTTCCGAATAACACTGCCAGTTTGGGCTGACAAGAAGATTGGCTGTTATAAACCTCCTTGCTTCTCCGTCCGGGATTGCTTCACTGATTGTTGCAAGTATCCCGCTCAGCATCTCTGCTTTCTGCTCTCCCATCACTCGAAACAAAACTCCATCATCACGTGTGATTATCCGGCCATTGCGCCTTATGAAAAGCATGTATTCACCACCTCGCTGGAAGGGCTCAAACCCTGTTTCTCCCCATTTGAATTCCTGGTCATTGGTTCTTACAGTACCAACTATTTCATCCCGATCAACGGACCGGATAGTAACTTCATATACCGGTTCTTCATTGTCTTCAAGTGTCTCCCGGTCCGCCCACTTAAATCTCGGCATATCCGAAAGTATGATCCCAGAAGGAGAGAGAACATAGGCTTCCAGCTCCACATCCCTGTATATGGGCGGTTCAACCTCTCTATGCAAATCCATTGGGGCCATTGCAATCTGCTGCACATCAATAAAGTGGTCGGGGTCAGCGTCTATCCTGGCAGATAATACCGGACGTATTTCTGAATAAGGTTCCTTATCCACTCTGAGCAACCTGTCGGAAAATATCCTGTATTGTCCTTCGTCTGTCAGGAAAAAAACATCATCTGCGCTCGTGATAATTGCACCACTTTTAGAAGCAATCGATATTTCGTCTCCCGTATACAGATGAATAGAGCCGGCAGCATCGGCTGTCAGTTTGATGTCTTCTTTATGTCGAAATATATCCACCGTGCCTTGCACATCGGTCAAATAAGCAAACTTTTTGGGTTCGATTTCGACCACCGGGTGCTTTGCAGTATGGTATTTGAAAACAGCAACGGTGAAAACGAGTAGAAATACTGCTGCAACCGCCAGGGGTTTTAGAACATTAGTTCGACCTGAAAACAAACTGATTATTTTTCCCTTTTTGTCACTTTCTTTTATTTCCTCTTTCGGACGTATATGAGCGGAACGTTCCATAAATTCATCAACCTGGCGGTCCATATCATCGGGTTCAAGTTCCGCCTTGTCCGGTTCAAACAGCAGAGCTTTATACTTTACGAGGACGGATGTCAGCACATGAAGATCTTTCCGGTCATTTTCCTGTCTGCTCGAATCCATGCCGGAATCATCATGCTCTGGAACGACAGGTCCCCTGTCTTCTCTAAGCAGATCTTCGTCAAACTTTTCTTTTTCTCCCATTTTACAAGTCCTCACTGTATCAGATCAGCCATTTCTTCCCAGAGTCCCGGCTGTTTCTTTATGCTTTTTCTCAATCTGCCCAGGCATCTGGAAAGATATACACCGACCTGGTTTGCCGGCATACCGAGTTTTTCCCCCGCTTCTTTATAAGACAGTTCATGGAAAAAGCGGTTAGTCAGCAGGTCCCGGCATGGTCTCCCCAAGTTATTTATTAGCTTCTGAAGGCTTTCCAAGGCCTGCGAGGTTACGGCATAATCAGAAATGCGTTCTGGTATATCGGCATCGGGGTTTTCTTCCTGGCCTGGATTATTGAATGCTGTGCTCATGTTTGTCTCTTTGATTTTTCTTATTTTATCCACGCATTTATTGTGTGAAACCTGAGCGACAAATGCTTTGATGTTTTCGATTTTCTTTATCTTTCTGCACAATGCAAGCATTGTGTCCTGGGCGATATCTTCGGCCTCTTCTTTTGGAAAGTTGAATGGATGTGTTCTTGCTATCGCAAAAGCATATCCCGCATATTGCCGGTATAATAATCTCCAGCTTTCGCTGCATCCTTGCAGGCATTGGTGGATCAGTTCCGCCTTTTCGCCCTTTTCCTTGTTATTCAAACGATGCCTCGTCAGTATATATCTAAAGGGTGGGGCAAACACCCCTTTCTCATTTCAGCAAAAGGAGCGTTTGCCGGAGGTAAAACCATCTCGTTTGGTTTTATTGCTTATGTATTTCAGCCACCCAATTATACAACATTTTTCGTCTCTTTACCAACGTCGTGGTACGGTAATAACCGGCGGTGGTGAATAGATACCGGAACTCCGAGAGGGCGAACGAAGGGGAGTCCAAGCCAATCCTGATGAATAAGATCTGGTGCTCAACCTTGGCGTAGAGGAGCGCCTGCTATAGTAATTGCGCAGGTAAGTGGAACGATTACCCGTTGCCACTCTCCCGGTATAAGGATTTCTGTTGCCCGGGAAACTCCAGTTGGTGTAGGGATTACCATCCGGCCTACTTCGCCAATGGCTCCTTACATAAGTACCATCTGAACGATAGTACCCGCGGACGCGTACACTGGCTTCAGCAGTCGGAAATGCTGAGAAGGCAGACAAACCAAAAAGCAACGCAACTACAAACTGCACAAAAAACCGTTTCCTGAACATCTTTCCATCCTCCTACAAAAAGTTGAGATTTTCACCCGGTCTCTTCGACCACTGTATAGTTAGTCGAATTGCAGGCGGATTTATAACAGAAAATTTTTGGTACAGATAAAAAATAAGGATAGTGCCCGGCTAATACTCATGTTCTGACCTCTCTGGGATCCTTTTTCCGGCGTTCTTCGCGCCAGTTGAGGTCTCCGGTTATTTAGGGTGTAGCTCATTCCTGATTCTCTCCATTATATGGGACCGGCTCCGCCTAATTTTCAAGAAGTAAAATGAATCAATCCCGGCAAAAAATTCGCCAAACTAATTTATAGACGAGTCATAAAAAGACCAGTTTGTCATATTTTTTGCTCCCGGGATTGACCGCATTCCGCTCAATCACTCCGAGAACACCGGACGGGACGGTTCGATCGACACGCCCGGAAAATCAAACATCGCAATTTTCCGGGTCATCGCTTCCGTTTCCGTTGCGCTAACCTCTCCGCTCAATCGCTCCATCCTTTCATTTGACTTCCTGAAAATTTCCCATCCGCTTTCA
>PUNP01000989.1 GCA_003551785.1 Candidatus Brocadiaceae bacterium
TGTAATCTTCAATTCCGGTCGAACCGGACATTCTCAGGTTTATGCGGCACTGATACCTGAGGACATCTGGAAAAGCCTTTCGACTGAGGGAAATCTCGTGGAACGTCCGGCGCCGGAATGGGCCGGTGATCGCGGCGGGAACGAATACCGAAGGTTCTGAATATTCGCTATACTCGATGTCTGTATTTCACCTTCGCCTGCACGGTGATGACGAAGCAACGGGGTTTACTGTATATTTACGTTGAAGTAGGAATTAAGGAGAAAATATCCAACGCACCACTTTGCCTTGTCATCACCAGTGACCTGTGGCGCTGTGCAATGATTCAATCGAACAATGAACCGGACTGTTTATCCAGGTTCATCAACTTTTTAAAACCATTCTTTTCAAGCGTTTCCACTCCCAGCTCCCGAGCTTTCCGGAGTTTGCTGCCCGGGTTGTCGCCGACTATCACATAATCGGTATTGTTGCTGACACTGGACGTCACTCTGCCGCCGTTTTTTTTTATCATTTCCGATATTTCTTTTCGGGTATAGTTTTCCAGACTCCCGGTAATAACAAATTTTTTACCGCTGATTTCACCCTTTTGTTCTTTGTCACCGGTCGCTTCAGAACTTAATTGTACACCCGCTTTTTTCAGCTTACTGACAACGTCTTTTGTCGAATCACGCTTGAAGAATTTAACAATACTCTCGGCAACTACAGGCCCGATTTCATTGATCTGTTCAAGCTGCGGGTGCTGTGTACCCATCAGATCATCAATGGACTGAAAATGGGCGGCCAGCACATCGGCGACATGAGAACCGACATTTGGTATGCCCAACCCGAAAAGCACCCGTGAGAAACCCCGATTTTTGCTTGCATCTATCGCATTAATCAGGTTACGGGTGGATTTCTCCTCGATACGTTCCAACCCCAGGACGTCCTGTTTTTCCAAAAAGTACAGATCACCGCAGTCGGCGATCAAACCGACATCGATAAGCTGTTGAACCAGGGCCGGGCCCAATCCATCAATATCCATCGCCCCCCTGCTGCCGAAATGCTCGATTCTGCCTTTGATCTGTGCCGGGCACTGCGGGTTAATGCATCGTATATAGACCTCACCAGGGGCTTTTTCAACCTTTTCGGAACATGACGGGCAATGTTTGGGCCATTCTATGGGCATTTCATCGCCGGTTCGGTATTCTTTTAAGGCCTTAACAACCTGGGGGATAATCTCACCCGCTTTTTCCACATAGACTTTATCGCCGACACGTATATCCTTTCGCTGCAAATCTTCAAAGTTGTGCAGGCTGGCCCTCGTGACAGTCGTACCGGCCAGATGCACCGGTTCGAGATAGGCTACGGGCGTGAGCTGTCCGCTCTTGCCCACCTGGATTACAATATCCTTCATATCGGTCACCGCCTTTTCCGCACCGAATTTATACGCTATCATGTAACGCGGCACTTTAGTGGTATGGCCTAAAACCTCTCTTTGCCTCCGACTGTCCACCTTCAGCACCAGCCCGTCCACGGCAAAATTAAGTTCCTCTTTCATAGATTCCCATTCACTGAAAACGCCTAAAGCCGAATCAATATCCGCACAATACCGGGTTTGGGGATTGACCGGCAAGCCTATATCAGTGAGATAAGACAAGGTTTCAATATGTGAATCCGGCAGCCGGATTCCCTCATGCACGCCGATCTCATACGTGTAAACGTGCAGTCGGCGCGTCGCGGCGATCGTCGGATCCAATAATTTAAGTGTACCGGCGGCAGCATTACGCGGGTTGGCAAATGGGTTTTCTCTATTTCGTTCACGCTCCTCATTAGCCGACTTGAAAGAATCAAAGGGTAAATACACTTCACCGCGCACTTCTAAAATAGTATCAGCAAAATTATCATTATGGAAGCCGCCCGGGGAAAATAATGACAGAGGAAGATTAACGATGGTTCTTGCATTATGCGTCACATCGTCGCCGATGCGACCGTTCCCCCTTGTGACTGCCTGCGACAGAACCCCGTTTCTGAAAATCAAATTGATAGCAACACCGTCGACTTTAGGTTCTATAACATAGGCAGGCTTGCCAGCATTATTTTGAGCTAAACGTTTCCTGACCCGTGCATCGAAATCTCTGAGTTCCTGCGAGCTGTAGGTATTGTCCATACTGAACATGGGGGTGGGATGTTCAACGGAAGTGAATTCTTCGATAGGTTCCCCCCCTACCTTTTGTGTAGGGCTGTCCGCGGTAACTAACTCGGGATGCTGAGCTTCGAGTTTTTGCAATTTTTTCAGAAGAGCATCATATTCCCTGTCGGAGATTTCGGGCTGATTTTTGATATAATACAGGTAATTATGTCGCTTAATTTCATCGCGCAGCTTTTTAATTTGCGGCTGAATATCATCATCAGTCACTTTGCACTTCCCCCTTATGTTTTTTGAAAAAACAGCGCAGGTCATCCTCACAGGACTCACACAGCGCTCCTTCGCGAAGGCGGTCTTCGGTAAGGCTTTCCCATTCTTCGGGTGCATGTTGAACGTCTCTCAAAATACATATATTATTACAAAAAGCTTTACCGTCACTATGATGAGTAACATCGTCACGCCACGAGGAAGGCAGACCGAAGAGGAAACAGAACTGCCTCATAACTTCCGTCTTGATACAGGAATACGGCATCCCCCAGATATGTTCGAGCCGGTGTGAACTGATAACAGCGGCGGTAAAAGGTATATTGGCCCCGACGCAATAGCCGGGAGTCGCATCGTCATTACCATCATCATCCGGAAGATACATATCTTCCTGCATAATAAAAAGATCATAATGATCTCCCAAAAGCCTTTCATCTCGCCAGGGTTCATTCGACAGGTTATGGAGCAGTGATCGGGCATTAACCTGAATCCTTTCCTCGTTCAGGGAATCATAAATATACCAATCCACACTCTGCCAGGGCACCAGCACATCATCATCGTCCCGCCACTGGGGGCTCCTGAAATGTCCGAAATCTTTCACAGGAAATTGCCCCTCACAATAGCCCAAAGACAGAATGTCTTTGATTGCGTCAATTAACGAGGCTTTTTCAGGCCAAAACCCCATATTATCCATAATATTTATTGATTTAAACTTTTTCATTGTTATCTCCTTTCATGATGCTTACTGCATATATAATCGAGCAGGCCAAAAAAATCCCTATAGCGTCAGCAACGATATCATTAAGGTCAAAGAAACGATACGGCAAGAAATACTGTACTAACTCGATCAATATACCATAAAGCATCATAATCGATGCTAAAACAACTAAATTTACAGTATATGCCAGGTTAAAAACGACAGTCAGCACAAAAAATGCTGCTATGTGGTTGAATTTGTCAGGATTGCTTTCCGTAACGGCCGGGTTGGATACGGGCAGCCATGCCATAGCAGATACAAATGCGATCAGCGGCCAGAAAAGATATATTGCGAATTTATACTTAGTCATTAACTTCACACTATTCATCGACTAAAAACCCCACTGGAAGTTTAATTATTTAGGAGATGAGAAATTTCCTGAACACTATCAAAACGCTTTTGGGGATCCTTTCGCAAACACTTTGAGATCGCATCAGCCAAAAATGGATTTTTATTTTTGTATTCCTCTTCTATAACCGGCTCCGGGGCTTTCACCTGTTTATTCATCAGCTCTTTATGCCTGTTTCTTTTCATCATTTTCCCATTTCCAGCAATTCGGGCGGTATAAGGAAGCTTTCCGGTGAGGATTTCGTAAAAAACAACACCTAAAGAATAGATATCCGTTTTTGGCGTTAATGGCTTAACTTCTACCTGCTCCGGAGCCATATAACTGGGCGTGCCGCCTCTTTCTTCGAACGCAATATTTTGCGGGGCAACGAACCCCAGGTCTATCAGTTTGATACTGCCCTGCTCGGTAATTATAATATTGTCGGAACACATATCGCGATAAATGAAGCCGGCTTGATGGATTTCATGCAAAGCCGCGCACACTTGAAAAGCCCATCGGGTAGCATTCACCTCGATACGCTTATCTTCGCAGGAAATGAGTTTTTTAAGCGTGACACCTTTGACAAACTCCTGTACAATATAACGATTACCCGTCCTTTTATTATATTCTTTTCCGGCGCCAAGGGTAGCCACTAAAAAGCTGTCTTTACTGTTGTTATCCCCCGGGTTAAGCATCTTACCGACTTCCGCTTCCGAGGGTATTTTATATTTTTTCTCTATTTTCCTTGCTTGATGGTCATAAGCTTTGTTATAAAGTTTAATAGCAATAAGCTCATCATCACACATTTTAGACGCTTCCATAACGAGCGATTTTTCACCGGTATGGACGAGTCTTTTAGCGTAATAATCCCCAAACCTGGATTTTTCTTTTGACGAGGTAAAAATCATATAATGCATGAACTCCAAAAACTGTTACATGAAACAATCGTAGTTGACACTAAAGCCCCGTTCGTCTTTATAGGGGATTTAGTCAAAGTGCAAGAAGATTGCATAGTATTAGAAAATGCCGACGCTCACGACCTGAGAGCGACAAAAAGTACGGCAGAGCTTTACATACTCGAAACCAAAAAATACGGGTTGAAAATGAACCGCAAGAGTATAACTATATTAACAAAAGAAATCATTAGTTTTTCCCTCCTTAAGGATGTTGTTGAATACTAAACATTGTTCAACCGTAAATGCCATGTGAATTCGGCCAACTCATCACCATTCTCTCTGTGTCGCCGTCCACCAGCAACCAGCAACTAACAACGACTTTTCCGGCTTGTCCGGGTTAGGAACTTGCATTTCAAGTAAGTTTAGTTCAGTATAGCATTTCAGCAGAAAAAAATAAAGTATACTTAGATGAGAGGTAAGCGGAATTGATAAATGAAAACATTGTTATCCCGCGAATATTAACAACGCATTCTGTCAGTTTGACAGTTGATCAGAGCTTTCACTGATTTTTCATTGCCAATATGACAGCAGAAGTGGTTTTTAATTTGACAACATTGAAAAAAACAATGCACATTAAAAACAATATGATATTGTAAGAGACTGAATTACTGTGTTTTATGCATATAACCATGTCATAAAATCTGCATATGGCATATGTTTTGCTATAGTTTGAAGTAAGAAATGTTGTTTTTTGTTAATGTTAAATTACCCCTGACTTTAGTTAAAGGAGATTTGTAATGGCTAGTATCAAACCTATTGGCGAAAGAGTGTTAGTAAAACGTCTTGAAGCAGAAGAAACTACTGAAGGTGGCATCGTCCTTCCGGATACTGCTAAGGAAAAACCGAAAAAAGGTGAAGTTATTGCGCTGGGTGAAGGAAAAATGCTTGAGAACGGAGAAAGGGCTGAATTCCAGGTCAAAAAAGGTGACACCGTGATATTCACTTCTTTCGGCGGAACCGAAGTAACTGTCGATGGTGAAGAATACCTTTTAATGTCCGAAGATGATATTCTGGCAATTCAAGATTAAAACGCATTTGATAAAAAGAATTCCTGAGAAAATTATATTATTTAATAGTTGGAGGTAGAAAATGGCCGCAAAAAAGATAGCTTATGATATCGAAGCACGAGAAGCTGTGAGGCGCGGAGTAAATAAACTCGCACGTGCCGTTAAATGTACTTTAGGACCTCGCGGGAAAAATGTCGTTATTGAAAAAAGTTTTGGTGCTCCTACTGTAACCAAAGACGGCGTGGCTGTCGCTAAAGAAGTGGAGCTGGAAGACAATTTTGAAAATATGGGCGCTGAAATGGTCAAACAGGCCGCTTCAAAAACTAGTGATGTCGCCGGTGACGGTACAACTACCGCTACGGTTATTGCTGAAGCTGTTTTTGAGGAAGCATTGAAAAACCTCGCTTCCGGTGCAGACGGCATGGCGTTGCGACGCGGCGTTGAAAAAGGTGCTAAAGCCGTTGCCGACGAACTGAGAAATATCAGCCAGCCCGTAAAAGGTAAAGAAGACATCGTTTTTGTTGGCGCTATTGCCTCAAATAACGATAGAGAAATCGGTGAGCAAATCGCCGAAGCTATGGAGAAAGTCGGTAAGGACGGCGTTATAACCGTTGAAGAAGGAAGCGGAAGGGAAACAGAAGTCGAGCTCGTCGAAGGAATGCAGTTCGACCGCGGATATCTCAGCCCGTATTTCGTAACAGACAGGCAGAATATGGAAGCGCAGCTTGAAGATGCTTATATCCTGCTCTCTGAAGAGAAACTCTCCTCAGCTCAGGACATACTGCCGGTGTTGGAAGAAATTGCACGCTCAAATAAGCCTTTGCTCATCATTGCTGAAGACATCGAAGGCGAAGCGCTTGCTACACTCGTGGTCAATAAACTGCGCGGCACACTGCAATGCGCTGCTGTTAAAGCACCTGGCTTCGGCGACAGGCGCAAAGCTATGCTCCAGGATATGGCCTGCCTGACCGGCGGAACCGTCATCACCCCCGACCTCGGAATGGAACTCAAGAACCTCGAGATGGGACAGCTCGGCAGGGCTAAAAAGGTGACTATCGATAAAGACAATACAACGATTATCGAAGGTGGCGGCACCTCGGCCGATATCAAAGGTCGGATAGAGCAGATCAAACGTGAGATCGACGATACAACTAGTGATTATGACCGTGAAAAACTGGAAGAACGCCTCGCTAAACTGGCGGGCGGAGTCGCACAAATTAACGTTGGTGCGGCTACCGAAGTCGAAATGAATGAAAAACAGCACCGCATTGAAGATGCCGTCCATGCTACCAGGGCTGCCGTTGATGAGGGCATACTGCCCGGCGGCGGTGTCGCTCTGCTGCGCGCTTCGAAAGTTCTTGATGACCTGGAACTGCCAGGTGATGAAGCTATCGGTGTGGACATCCTCAAACGTGCATTGAAAAAACCGATCATGCAAATCGCTAAGAATGCCGGACAGCAAGGTGCAATCGTGCTGGAACGTATCCTTGAAAACAAAGGGGCGTACGGCTATGATGCGGCAAAAGATGAATACTGCGATCTGATCAAACGCGGTGTCATTGACCCGACCAAAGTCGTCAGAACCGCTTTGGAAAACGGAGTGAGCGTTGCTGCCGTCCTACTCAGCACCGACGCCATTGTGGGCGACCTGCCGGGTAAAAAAGATAATGAGGAAGAAGAGATGCCGGAATATTAATTCCGACCTTTTTTTCACTTTTAAGTCCCCGGTGTTTTCAAAACACCGGGGACTTTTTTTTGCTGCCCCCTCCCCTGCATACCCCGAAAGTAAGTCCTTAACCACATTGGGGCCTATCTGGGCAATGACACAATTTGGGTTAGTGAACACCATCGTATCACCACCGTGCCTGTGCAGACAAAGGTGAAATACAGACAACGAGTATTCAGAACCTCCGGTATTCGTTACCGCCCCGGTCACCCGACCATTCCGGCGCCGGACGTTCCACGAGATTTCCCTCAGTCGAAAGGCTTTTCCAGATGTCCTCAGGTATCAGTGCCGCATAAACCTGAGAATGTCCGGTTCGACCGGAATTGAAGATTACA
>PUNP01000777.1 GCA_003551785.1 Candidatus Brocadiaceae bacterium
GGCCCGTAAGACCGAAAATCAGCAAAAGGATGGCGGGACCGGATAGGGATAGGTGGTCCAACAACTCTGGCGCGCAGCCGAATCAATCCCTCATGCGACTCAAGTATGTTTTTAATATGATGCGGCGGGAGTGATTGATAGCGAAGATTAAAATTCAGAGCTCCCACAGGCAAGAACAGCAAACCCGATGCCAGCCACAATACCGCCTTCTTATCCTGCCGTAAGGAAATAAGGCAAACAGACAAGGCGATTAAAAAAATCCCAAACAACAGTACAGGAGATGCAATGACCTGACTCTGTATGAATATCCCAACTATAATCCCCATCAATGGCGGCAAAATGGGACGATGGCGAGTTAAAATGCGATGATCATCGATGGGTGTAAGTGCTGGATTGCTCATTCATTATCCTGCATATTTCGTAAACCAACGACAATATTTAATTTAACGGATTGAATTGCAATTGTCATGTGCCTAATAGCACTAAACTCAATGCCATAACAATCATGCCAAATATTGTTCCAACTATGGGAGTATGCTTACTTCCATAAGTTTTCGCCGCCGGCATGATCTCATCAAGCGAAATAGCGACCATGAATCCACCTACAGCCCCTAAAACCCAACCTAAAAGTGCTTCGGAAAGGAACGGTAAAAGTATTACAGCTGCTATTAAAGCACCCGCAGGCTCGGCCAGGCCGGCATACAGCGAATACAAGAACCCTTTTACCCGGCTGCCCGTAGCAGCGTACACAGGAGCCGCTACGGCAATTCCTTCCGGAATGTTATGTATGGCAATAGCCACCGCAATAGACACCCCCAAACGTACATCATGCAAAGTAGCAAAAAATGTAGCCAGCCCTTCAGGAAAATTATGTATTGCAATGCCTACAGCAGTCAATATACCAACTCGAAGGAGTCCTTCATCTTCCTCCCTCCCGCCGACAGTATCATGATCGTCATGGTCACCTATATAGTCATGAGGTACTAAGATGTCCAGCAAAAAAATACCGGTCATTCCGCCGAAAAACGCCAATAATGCCAATGGGAATCCAAGCCCCTCTCCGTAAGCTTCGCTCAGGTCCTCGATGCTTTCATCCAGGAGCTCGACAAATGAAATAAGTATCATCACACCCGCAGAAAAACCTAATGTGAACCCCATAAATTTGGGAGTAGGCTTTTTGACAAAAAAATTGATCAACCCTCCTACACCCGTTGATAACCCCGCCAATGCAGTAATTCCTAAAGCCAACAAAATAGCATTCAAAGACACAGTTAATCACCTCATTTTCCGTTAAATTTGTAATTTAAGCAAATTTATTATATTCTTTAAGAAGATACCCGTCAAACTCATTTGAGTCAAGTCTTATGTCAAAAGCTTATATTAAGCAAAACGTTTTCCGCTGAATCAAGTCAATACGCAAAGATAAAAAATGGTTCTATTCGAGAAAGAAGACGGTTTACCCGAACCGGGAAATGATGCACCACTTGCCGTACGCATGCGCCCTATAACCCTTGAAGATGTTATAGGCCAGGAACATTTCTGTGCTGAAGGCAAGCTGCTTTGGCGTATGATACGTGCCGACCGGCTGACATCAGTCATTTTTTACGGCCCCCCTGGCACCGGCAAGACAAGCCTTTCGCACGTTATTGCCAGGCAAACCAATGCGTACTTCCATCAGTTGAATGCCACATCCAGTAATGTGAGAGAAATACGGGAAGTTCTAAAATCAGCAAATGAACGCAAAAAACGACACGGCAGGCGCACTGTTTTGTTTATTGATGAACTGCATAGATTCAATAAATCGCAGCAGGATGTGCTGCTTCCGGATGTGGAATCGGGAACAATCATTTTAATCGGTGCCACCACCCATAATCCTTTTTTTGCTCTCAATTCTCCTCTGCTTTCCCGTTCTCAGATATTTGAGTTCAAATTACTATCTAATGCTGACATCAAAAATCTTATAGTTCGGTCCCTGGAGGATAAGGAACATGGGCTAGGGCAATATGAAGTGGATATTCAGGAAGATGCTATCGACCATATAGTTGAAATGAGCGACGGCGATGCGCGTCGTGCCTTAAATGCCCTGGAAGTAGGTGTCCTTAGTTCGGTTGCCGACTCTGACGGCACAATTAATTTTGATTTAGATCTCGCGGAAGATTCCGTACAAAGGAAAACTCTTGTCTATGACAAAGATCAAGACGAGCATTACGACAGCGCCAGTGCATTTATTAAAAGCATGCGTGGCAGTGATCCGGATGCTGCATTGTATTGGATGATGAAGATGCTGGAGGGCGGTGAAGACCCCCGATTCGTTGTCAGACGCATTGTCATATGCGCAGCCGAGGATGTCGGCAACGCAGCGCCCAATGCGCTTGTTCTTGCCGTAGCGGCTCAGCAAGCAGTCGAATTTGTCGGTATGCCTGAAGCGGCGATACCGATGGCCCAGGCGGTGACTTACATAGCAACTGCCCCAAAAAGCAACGCATCATATGCAGCAATGGAAAAGGCGCGGAAAGAAGTAAAGGCAGGCCGCACTCTGCCAGTACCGGATCACCTCAAAGACGCCAGTTATAAAGGCGCGGAAAAATTAGGCCGTGGAAAAGGGTATAAATACGCCCACCATTATGAAGGTAATTGGGTTGAACAGGAATATATCCCCACCACTAAAATTTTTTATGACCCGCCTGGTGCCGGGCATGAAGAACAGATAGCAAAAAGGCTAAAGAAGATCAGGGAAAGGATACAACAAGAAGCCGGACAGTAAAAAAAATGGCACTCCGACATCTTTGCAGATGTAGAGATTGCGCAAATGAAGCGTAATCACTTATAGAAAAGGATATATCAGTTACTGGTTTCCGGTATCGTTGCAGGCTTGTCTGTTTCTACCAGCAACCGGCAACCAGAAACAAACAACTCTGTTTGGGATGATCTTTAATGCCAAAATCCCTTTTGATCATTAAAACATCTGCAAACTTGAAGGACCGCTTAATAAATACACTACTTTACACTCTGCCCGGTGGTTCCCATATTAAGTTTGCCGAATTTAACACCTTTCAGTGAAATCAGCTTATCCGCAAGGCTGCGCACTTCGCTTCCCAAACCCTTTAATACGATTAATTCCAGGCAATTATGATGGTCGATATGTACATGCATAGTCGATATGATATGTACATAACTGGCGTGCTGAAGCTCGGTGAGGCGCCGATGAACCCCCATGGTATGGTGATCATAGACTATAGTGACAACGCCAAATATTTCAGTCTCAGGCGTATCCCATTCTTGTTCGACAATTTTTTCTCTGAAAAGGTCTCTCACGGCTTCTGAACGGTTGGGGTAGCCCATTTGCTCGATGAGACAATCAAACTTATTTAACAGATCTGAATCAAGCGAAACACCGAATCTGATCAGTTCAGACATAGAATAAACCTCACAGTAAACAGGCAAATACCAAGTAAGCACGTCATATATTCCAGTGAACCCCGTTGATCATTGAGCTTAAAGAAAACACGGTTGGAATGTTACTCCTCAGGTCCGCTATCGATCTTTTTCGTATCGTTATTATCGCTCAACATAGCCTCCAACGGATCACGTTTCAAAATACGGTTTAAGGAAAAATGGCGTGGCAGGCCCTTATTGTCTTTTCCGGAACGCAAACTGTGGATAAAACTATTATTAGTATCATGCCAGCCATGCAGGATTTTCTTACCCCAATAACGCATCATCGCCGTAGAAAATCTGAAGCTGAACAAAGATCGAAGCGCGCTGCGGGTCGAGTAAAACTGCCGGTTAGCCTTTATCATCCCCCACTGCAACTCAAAAGGTGTCATCTGTTTAGGTTCAAAAACAACATGATGCCCGTCATATAGACTCCAATCATAACATATGATACGTCCCTCGGCATCCATTTTTTTGAACAATTTAGTCCCCGGTACGGGCGTCAGCACGAGAAATTGAACGGTATCTATATGATTTTCGACGGCAAAACCGCACGTGCGCGCAAAAGTATCGTGTCCTTCATTATCATCCCCAAACATAAACATTCCATGAATGGCAATATTGTACCGATGAAACCCCGAAACGGATGCCTTAACATCCTCGACAGTCTGTCGTTTATTGTAATCATCCAAAACGGCCTGATTGACCGATTCATAACCGACATACACCCGGGAGCAGTTCGTACGTCGCATAAGGTCCATCAGTTCATGGTCTTGCCAGGCATCGGCCCTGACCTGAGCTGACCACTGTTTGGGCACATAACCTTTTGTCAGCATTTTATCAAGCAGTTCCTTGGCACGTCGCGGAACGGCGGTAAAGTTATCATCGCAGAAGAATATTCTTTTACCTTTCCACCTCTTGGCCTCCTCCAGCATTCTGTCAACGCTCGCCATCCGATATTTCAATCCGAACATTTCAGAGACGGAGCAGAAAGTGCATCTATGCGGGCATCCACGAGTAGTAAGAGCCGGCAAAATTTTCATTTCTTCATGATTTTCTATCAAAGTCAGGTCAGGAATGGGAAGTTCATCCAACCCTTGACAAAGCGGCTTTGTCTCATTATGGACAATTTCACCATTATCGGTATAAACCAGATTAGGTATGGCAGAGATATCTCCGCCATTTTCAAGAGCATCAACAAGAAGTGGCAGAGATTCTTCAGCTTCACCTTTGAGGACATAATCGCCATATTTCACGGCTTCTTCCGGCATAAAGGTAACATGGGAACCACCAAAAACTACCGGTATATCACGCAGTTTCAAAAGCCGAGCCATAGCATAACCGCGTGGGGCTGTAGAAGTAGTAACGGAAATGCCCACGATATCCGATTTGAAGATATCCCATGCGGCATGCGGCGTAATGTCCGTTAAGGATTCATTGTATACTTTAACCTCATGGCCTTTATCACGAAGGATTGTGCCCAGAAGAGGTAAACCCAAACGGGGTATAACCACTCCGCTGTAGACGTGATAATCGGGGGAACGAGGTTCTATAAACGTGATTTTCATTGTATCTGCCCTGACTTGAAATGTATGAGAAATGGTAGCGGGGGGGGGATTTGAACCCCCGGCCTAAGGCTTATGAATCCTCCGCTCTGCCCCTGAGCTACCCCGCCACCGAGTTTGATAAGGCACTGCTGTTATTGTGTGGAGCGGGCGAGGGGATTCGAACCCCCGACGTCCAGCTTGGGAAGCTGACATTCTGCCACTGAATTACGCCCGCATAGCTAGTCTATATGATATAATATACGACCTGAAAAGTCAAATAATCGGCAAATGTGCGCGAACCACGTTAACTTACCACCACCATGCCCTGATTTGGCAGTGATGCTCAGCCGATTAAAGGGACACTCAAAAATTAACAGTCAATTAATTGTTAGTGTATCTTACAGCATCATGTGCTATTGTGCAAATGAAAGGAGTCAAAATCAGGCTGGCCTAACACAACTGCTACAGGACACTTCTCACATCGGGGCCTGCTTTTCTTGCAAAACCTTTTGCCTAACTCAACAAACTGAGCATGGTAATCGCTGAACAAATCGACATCTTCGGGTAAATGAGCTGTGATCTCCACCTGAATATCATCATACCCGCTATCAGGAAAAATCAAACCATGCCTACCTAAAATTCTGGCTGTGTAGGCATCAACAACAAATACAGGCTTATGCAATGCATAGAGAAGTATGCTGTCGGCTGTCTCAGGGCCTATCCCTTTAAGAGAAAGCAATTCTTCGCGTATAAAATCAAGAGTCATCCCCTTCAAATTGTCAAGGTTCACATCATCATCACATTTTTCATAAATCCATTCCGATAAAATCTTCAGGCGCTTAGCCTTTTGTCTAAAATAGCCTGCAGGGCGGACCAATTTCTGTAATTCCTTTAAATCTATAGCGACAATCCTCTGGGCAGAAAGGCAATGGGCAGCTTTTAAATTGGCAATCGCCGCCTCTACGTTGGCCCAATTTGTATTTTGAGTTAATATAGCACCTATCGTAACTTCGAATGGTGTTTCGGCGGGCCACCAGCTTCTATGGCCAAACTCATTCAATAAAACACTATAGAGGGCCATAAAATCATTATCTTCATGCATTATTGCCGCTCTCGGATCGCAGTTTATCTTTTAACAAAGCCCCCCACCCGCTTGCAGTTATACCCATTGCACTCAGAATAAGGATAACAAATCCTGACAAAAACCAGGCACCGGGAATAGACAGCGGAGAGTGTCTGACCATGCCGAATATACCACCTAAAACAACTAAAGCGGAGAATATGAATAACGTCAAGAGCAACGCGGATAACCGCCCAAAATATTTTCGCTCGTAGCTCGAAAGGTAAAAAACTATGAGAATTAATAAGTTTAAAAACCACAAAACACGTAATAAAAACTCACCACCTGTGACATTTGTTATCCTCACACGAGTTGTCTCCACAATACTGGAAAAATGCTCTGCCATTATATGCAGAGACGCGTTAATATCCATATCAAAAACACGCCCCAAAATACCTACAAAGAAGGCTATCAGAGCTAAGTATGATAACGCGATACCTATACGACTAAAGGCTAAAACTGAGGGGTCGGCTATCTTTTGATCCCTATTTTGCTCAACTTTAGCACCAAACAGGCAGAGTATACAAACGCGAATAAGTTTCAATGACAGCAGAACAATAAATATAAACACAAAGGCAACAAGTTCAAACTGTCCTGGCATAAGATCAGTTAATGACAGGGAGGACAAATATGTGAGAAAACCCCACCACAGGCCGGCAATCAGAAATGCCCAAAATGCAGCCAAAAAGGGCAATGCGTCTTTTTTACCCGCTTTACTCTCTCGATGCATCGCGAATAAAAATACGATCAAAGCCAAAGATGCTGTTTTATAGCCGTACCATGAGATATCAGCTTCAGCACCCAACTGCGGTATTGAATTAGACAGAGAATAAAGATGGCCCCTAATTTGAAAAACTAAATCTCCAAGCCCCCAATCATAAGCGAGGTTTCCCAAAAACCACAACATGAATATGCCAACCAGCATGCCAAAATTTAACATCTTATCATAATTGCGGTGCTCCCGAACTTCAACACCGCAGCTATCTTCTTTTCGGAAGAAGGCGGGCAAAGAAAACAAAAATCTCAGACAATAGAGTATTAGAAGCGTATAAAAGAGCAGAAAATACAGTCCGGTTGCAAGCTCGTTAGTTAATGACAACATACTTAGGTCATAAGGTAAACCCTCATAATGAACTTCCCATGAGGGAAACATTTTCGTGAGAACTAAGACAAAAAATATTGCAATAACTAACGCTGCCGCACCACTTAAAATGCGTGCCGGCAGGTATCTTTTTGCAGCCCCCCAAAAAACCAGGCTGAGGCTCAAGGAAACAAAAATTATTATTACCGGTGATAGAAATTCTATCAGAAAAGGTAATTCCACCCCTTCAA
>PUNP01000155.1 GCA_003551785.1 Candidatus Brocadiaceae bacterium
ACATCGAAACCGAATGCAAACGCATAGATACGCAAGTGGAGCTTACCAAAAAGCTGATTGAATTACTAAAGGAATATCGTGAAGCATTGATTAGTGAGGTAGTAACGGGGAAAATTAAAGTAATTGATTGAAACATGGAAACACAGGTAATAGAATATAAAAGTGTCAGAAAAATTAAATCCGGTGATAGAGGGTTTAAAGAATTAGCCAAAACCTGTGTTTGCCTGGCGAATGCGCAAGGTGGTAAAATTGTGATAGGCTTTGAAGATAAAACGAAAGAGCCTCCTGCCGGTCAGACAATCAAACAAGACATTGTAAACGATACGTTGGAACGTCTTCGGGGCTTAACGTTCTCGGTAGGCCTGGTTCCATCCGACATATTAAAGCATTCCAATGGTGGACAATATTTTGAAATCACTGTGTATCCCTCACAAAAAGTGGTGGCCACTACATCAGAAGGCAAAATATACATCCGCATTGCAGACCGCTGCGAACCTGTACGGGGTGAAGACCTGCAACGTATTGTAGCCGAAAAAGATGCCTTCCAGTGGGAGTTGGTACAACGTAATGTTACTTTGGATCAAATTCCGCAACAAAACATTGATTCACTGGTTCAATCGCTTCGGTCATCCGACAGGGTGAAGGAAAGTGTCAAGGAAAAAGACACAAAAGAAATGCTCGTGCATTACCACCCCGTTGAAGGCAACAAGCTTACCAATCTGGGAGTGCTGTGGTTAGGAAACATGAATCAACGTGCGAAACTGTCCTACCCGATCACGGTTCAGTATATCGTGTATGATGCACTGGAAAATAAAACCCGCAAAGTTACCTGGGACGATTTCGAAATGAATCCACAGGAAATGTTATACGCCATTGAAAAAGAAGCCGTAGAACTGAATTACAGCTATGAATTTCCGGATGGTTTATTCCGAACGCAGGTCAGGCATTACCCCAAAGAGGTTATTCGGGAACTCCTGGTAAATGCCTTTGCACATAAATCGTACTTGATTTCTTCTGATATCGCCATAGAAGTATATCCTGATAAAATGAGGATAACCAGTCCCGGCAGCTTGCCACTGGGTATAACCAGCCAAAACATATTGCATGAAAAGCACCGCAGAAACCCGCACCTCATCAAACTCATGCATGATTTGAAACTTATGGAAGGTGAGGGTTCCGGCTATGATTTGATCTACGAAAAATTGAGTACGGATGCCAAAGCTTTTCCCATTATTGAATCAGACTACAACAAAGTATCAGTAACCATAGAATCACGCATTGTGGATATCCATGCTCTTCGGTTAACCGATTACATATCAAGGCACTACCAACTTACACAACGAGAGCGAATCCTGATTGGAATTGTAGCCAGGCATCAAAAAATACTATCTACAGAACTGACTAAAATTCTGCAATTGTCCGAAGAAGACCGTTTGCGCAATTGGTACACGCGTCTTGTTAAAGAAAATATCCTTTTAACCCAAGGCCGGGGAAAAGGGAATGCTTTTTTGATTAACCCTAAACTTCTGTCCGACTCCAAATTAAACCTGACGCCCTCGCTTAAAACGGTAGAACCCTATGTTTTAGATCAGTTGATTTTAACTGATTTGAAGAATTATCCCAATTCCAGAGTAAGTGAAATAGATCAGCGAATAAAAGATGTGAATAAGAAGGACATCCAAAAAGCTATTTATAAATTGACGGAAGAAGGTCTATTGGAAGCGCATGGGTCGAAAACCTACCGCAAGTACCGATTGGCAGAAAAAAAAAGAAATGAAAAAGAAAGCTGAAAAAGAAACATCATTTGTGATTGATTATCAATGATTTATTTCTTTTTAAGCTGCAAGAAAAAAAGAAAAGAAAATGAGTATTACAACCGAAAATACATTTGAAACTGCCCTTGTTCAATCACTTGTAGAACAAGGTGGCTATACCGAAGGTAATGCCCCGGATTACAGTCCTGCTTTGGGCATGTTTAAATATGAAGTCATTCGATTTTTACAGGAATCGCAACCCAAACGCTGGGAAAAGATTTCGGCCATACATGGAGCAGATGCAGATAATCGAGTCATTCAGCGGCTTTATAAAGAAATGGATCTACGGGGCAGTTTGGATGTGTTGCGTAACGGCTTTGTGGATTATGGGGTGCGTTTTCAAATGGCCTATTTTCAGCCTGCTTCGAGTCTTAATCCTGATGCGGTAGACTTGTATAACAAAAACAGCTTAAAAGTCTATCGTCAAATTTATTACAGCACGAAGAATAAAAATTCAGTTGATATTGTCTTAGCCCTTAACGGGATTCCACTTGCCACAATGGAATTGAAAAATCAATTCACCGGACAAAATACAGGCAACGCCCTTAAACAATACGGCACTACGAGAGATAACCGGGAGTCACTTTTTGCTTTCAAAAAAAGGTGTCTGGTGCATTTTGCAGTTGATCAGGATGAAGTATTCATGTGCACCAAACTCGAAGGGAGTAAAACCTACTGGCTACCTTTTAATAAAGGCTCAAATAATGGTAAAGGAAATCCGCAAAACCCTGACGGATACCGAACGTCCTACTTATGGGAAAACATTCTACAAAAAGACAGTTGGATGGAAATCATTCAGCGATTTGTTCATCTGCAAACGGATGAAATCAAGGTTGACTTGCCTACGCCAAACGGGCAAGCAGGAGGAAAAACTTTCAAAAAAGAGAAACTCATTTTCCCTCGTTATCATCAATTAGATGCGGTCAGGGAAATAAGTAGAAAAGTATTGGAGGTTGGTGTTGGTAAAAACTATCTCGTACAACACTCGGCAGGCTCGGGAAAAAGTAATTCCATTGCCTGGTTAGCTTATCGTTTATCCAGTTTGCACAATACACAGGATGAAAGGATTTTTGATTCGGTCATTGTCGTAACAGACCGTAAAGTGCTTGACCAGCAGTTACAAAATACCATCTACCAATTTGAGCACAAATCCGGGGTTGTCCAGAAAATCGACAAAGACAGCACGCAGTTGGCTTCTGCTTTGGGGTATGGTACGAATATCATTATCACCACATTACAGAAATTTCCGTTTGTGGTGGATAAGGTTGGCGAGCTACCTGACAGAAAGTATGCCGTTATTATTGATGAAGCGCATAGTTCTCAAGGAGGTGAGGCAAGTAAAAAAATGAAGGAGGTATTGGCTTCAAAATCTTTGGAAGATGCAGCAAAAGATGATTTGGAAGAAGATTATACCGGAGATGATTTTGTTCGGGAACAAATAGAGCGATCAGCAGCCGCAAGGGGTCAACAGGATAATATTTCATTTTTTGCTTTTACCGCAACCCCCAAGTATAAAACCTTGCAAGTGTTTGGGGATAAAGACCTGCCTGCGCCAAGACCACAAGCGGGTCAATTCTGTATTTATGTTCTAAAATGTTCAAACAACTCTTTTTACATAGGACAATCTCAAGATTTTCCAAGAAGACTTTCTGAGCATGAACGAGGTGAAGTTAGTTGGACGTCTAAATATTTGCCCGTAGAATTAATTCATTGGGAAGTTTTTAATACACGTGAAGATGCCGTTGATCGAGAGAAGAAACTTAAGACTGGATTTGGTAGGGAATGGCTAAAGCGTGAGTTTGAAAAACAGACATTAGCGAAGTGGGCGCGGCAGGCAGGCTCAGAAGGGAAACCCAAACCATTCCATTTGTACTCTATGCGTCAAGCCATAGAAGAAGGCTTTATTTTGGATGTATTGCAAAACTACACCACCTACGAGCTTTATTTTAAACTGACAAAAGCCATTCAGGAAGACCCTCAACTAAACAAGAAAAAAGCTGCAAAAGCCATTGGGAAATTTGTTTCATTACATCCCCACAATTTGTCGCAAAAAACGGAAATCATCATAGAGCATTTCAGAGATGTAGTTTCCAAAAAAATTGGAGGAAAAGCAAAAGCCATGTTGGCTTGTGGGTCAAGACTCCATGCAAAAAGGTATTTTGAAGAATTTGAAAGCTATATAAAAGAGAAAGGCTACGATAATGAAATAAAAATTCTGGTCGCCTTTTCGGGAAAAGTAATTGACGATGATGTACCACAAGGTGTTTCAGAACCGGAAATAACTGGCTACAGTGAAAAAGAGTTGCCAAGCACTTTTGAAAAAGATGAGTATAAAATCCTGATAGTTGCGGACAAGTACCAAACCGGATTTGACCAACCGTTACTGCATACCATGTATGTGGACAAAAAGCTTTCAGGGGTTAAAGCTGTACAGACTCTATCACGACTTAACAGAACTTGCCCCGGTAAAGAAGACACCTTTGTATTGGATTTTGCCAATGACAGACAAACAATTCTGGATTCCTTCCAACCTTACTATGAAATTACTTCTGTAACTGAGGAAACAGACATCAACCATTTGTACGACTTAAAAGCAAGACTGGATCAATTTCAAGTGTATTGGGAACAGGAAATAGAAGCTTTTGCCAATGTGTATTTTGACCCCAAAACCAAATTAAACAATCCAAAACAACAAAAACATCTGTATGCTTTCACAGACCCTGCTGTTGACAGGTATCGAGCCATAACTGAAGAAGAAAAACAAGACGAGTTTAAAAAAGGTTTACGCTCCTGGACAAACCTTTATGCTTTCCTTTCTCAAATCATGCCTTTTATTGATGCAGAATTTGAAAAATTTTATGCGTATGCCAAGCTATTACAAACCAGACTTCCCAAACGCGAACTTTCAGAATCCTTGCACTTAGATGATGAGGTTGCATTGGAGTATTACCGCTTACAGAAGATTAAAGAAGGCTCCATTGAATTGCAAAAGGGAGAAGAAGGAGAATTAAGTGGGACATCCGAAGCAGGACTGAAAAGAGCAAAAGACGAAGAAGCCTTGCTTTCTGAAATCATCAATGTACTCAACGACCGCTTCGGGACAGAATTTGAAGAAGCAGACAAGCTATTCTTCGACCAAATTGAAGCGGAATTGATGGAAGATGAAACCTTGCAGACACAAGCAAGAGTAAACAAAATTGACACATTCAAATTTGCTTTCAACGACAAGTTCATTGACAAACTCATCGGACGCATGGATCAAAACCAAGATATATTTGAAAAAATACTGGAAGACAAGGTTTTTGGTGATTTGGTAAAAGAGCTGATGATGAAGAAAATTTATAAGAAACTGAACGAATAATGCCAACGCTCAACAGCCACACACATTGCCAAGCCGCACAAGCCAACGCTCAAACCAAAGCTTGGCAAAGAGTGTGTCTGTCCCAACGCTCGACAGAACCGAAAGAAAACCGAGCGGACGAAAAAGAAGCACGATGCCCTAACAGCGTGTATGTGTCAATAGCGGGTGAAGTGGTAAATCGAAGGTCTGTGCTTCTAAGAAACTTTGTGCTAAACGGACAGGAAAGTGCTTCTAATCCGCTACTGCACATACACACAAAACGTTGGTAGAGGGGAGTGCAACTCTAAACAATGGACAACAACAATTAATTAAATCATTATTAACAATTAAATTAATGCCGCAAACGAGGTGGGATGCATACATACGACCCAGGGTTATGATCTAAATTATGCAGGAATAATTTTTGGGCATGAAATATCATATGATAAAACACGCAATGAAATAGTCATTCTTAAAGACAAATACAGAGACATTAATGGTCGACAGACCGAATCGCCTGAGCAATTGAAGCAGTACATCATTAACATTTATAAAACAATGATGCTTAGAGGAATAAAAGGAACCTACCTGTATGCCTGTGATCCCGATTTAAGGGAATATCTGTCCAAATTTGTACCCCAGTTCCATTCTAAAGATTTATCAGGTATTGTAAAACTGTTATCTGCCAATGAAGTAAAGCCTTTTGTAGATGCTATTCCGGTCTATTACATTGATTCTACCCTTGATGATATTGACGGGGCTTTAGATTCGGAGACTATGCCATGGGTCAAAACGTCCAACAATTATCCTTTAACTAAAGAACACTTTGCACTTAAGGTAACCGATGACTCGATGGATAAAATTCTTCCCAAAGGTTCCTATGCTGTATTTCGTAAAAGATCTGAAGGGATAAAAGATGGTAGTATTGTGTTAATAAAACAAATTGAGACTCTATCCTCTGGGTTAATGCCTGGTTATTCAATAAAAAGTTTCAAGCGAAAACAATATAGAGATGGAAAGGGCTGGGATTATGACGTAATAACCTTAAAGCCATTCTCTTCTAATGATGATCATAAGGATATTATACTTAACGAAAAGAATCAATCAAGCTTTAAAATAATTGGGGTATTTGAGCGGCTATTATCTTCTGATTCTTAGTTGCAGATTTTCTAATCAGTACTTCATTGCTTTGGCTTTGCCGAGTTACTTGTTTAGTCAACCAGGCTTTACGCTCATGTGATCCACAAGTAGAGGCTTGCGTCTGCTAATTCTTTCCGCTCAATGTTTATATTAAATGTTTTAAGCTAATATGCAGGCAACCGGCATATTTGGCCATATTTTGTCTGTTTTTTCTCCCAAACGACAGGGCGGTGCGGGGGCATTAAAGCCAGAACCGGGCGTAGCCCGGCCATAAAATCAACTAAAAGCCTGTAATTGGGGCTTTTATGTGTTGATTTTATGGATTTTGTTGCACTTCTTTTCTTTTTTAATCGCAAAAAGAAAAGAAGCAAAAGAAAACCTCTTAAGCGGTAACAAAGGTTGTTTGATTATGAAATCAGGAAGCCTTTGTTGGTAATCGATTAGGATCTCTCCTTTTTTATCCGACGCAGGATCTTCATGGTCTTTTCTGGCTTAATGCCGCTGTTTTTTTGTCCTTTCCGCTTTACCGGGCTTGATTTAATATTGCATCAAACCCACTATCACATATGCTGCATTTTTCCAAAATACTCCAGGTAGCCCAGCGCAAAGACAAAAACGGTAAGCCCCTACCCTTCTCCCTGAAATACGTGAAGGCTTCCACCGGAGAGGTGATCCAAATAGACAGCGCCACACTTACTTCTTCCCACAACAGCGGCACAATGAATATTCGTATTCAGCCATCTGGGCAGATACGAAAGATCACCCTGGCACTGATCATTGAGTTTAACAATACAACGATATACCTGTAATGGCACGCCCTAAAGTCATCCTGCTTGATCAGCAATCGGCCTACCTGCCAGGCACAAAATGTGCGGTGACAACCACCAGCCGGTCCATGATTGCTGAACCCAAAACAGAGCCTTTTGCCCAAAGAGTCAAAGACGGCAAATCTTACCGCATTGTTCCCTGGGGAGACAAAAACAACCTGCCTGCGAAAATCATGGAATCCTGCTACAAATCCCCGATTGTCACCGCAGGGATGAACTTTAACTGCTCATCCGCCTATGGTGACGGCATCATGTACGGCCGCTGGAAAGTCAATGAAAACGGTAAAAAGGTTTTTGTCG
>PUNP01000156.1 GCA_003551785.1 Candidatus Brocadiaceae bacterium
GAACGACCGGAACTCGACATCGATGAAATACCTATCGATTAGCTTCACATAAAAAGTTGATAAAGAAGTATCAATAGTTTTTAACACAGGCGTAGCATCTTTCAGCATTTGGTGTATACGCCTGTTTTCTATTTAGAATACCTCTTCAAGTATACGGGCGAGTTCCTGGATATCTTGATTTTCAACGCATTTTGATGCTTTACGGGGTGGGATGGGAAGATTTTTCATTGCTGTATGAGCCTTCTTCCATAGCTTTGCTGCTTTTTTGGCATCCGAGCATACATAAAGGTCTGATACTGCTTCCGAGAGTTTTTGTGCCATAATATTGTTTTTATTCTCGTAATACCTCTTAACAATCCCGCGTTGGTGCGGGGTCAGTGATTTTGCCATTTGAATTTCTCCGAGTATAATATAAGTGTTGAACTGTTAGTTCACAGTGAATAATGTCCTATTTTTTTATTTATGGTCTCTGAATCGCCGTAAGCCGTTGCCGAAAGCCCGGGAGTCACCGTTCGTATGCCATCAGAGCGGACGATACGTCCTCGTTTTCAAGGGGGACGCATTTTACTGAGGACTTAACTTTCCATATTCTAAAAAATTTGCATTGATGAACGCAAGCGTTTTATGATTTTCTAATCATGTTCTTTTAGAACATGTTGATTCAAGAGATGATAGGAGTCTTGTTTTACAGAAAATTTATTAAGAGGAAATACTATGGGAATGAAAATAGGAATGAATGCGCCCCGACGGAAGGGATACAGGATCGACACTTCATCTTTGCCTGTGGTTAAAATAGACCGGATGCCTCGCGTATTTGGAGTGTTTCTGATGTTGTTCGGAAGTCTATGGGGGGGGATTCCAGTTCTCATGTTTGTCCGGTCAATCCTTACCGGTGGTTTTGAGCCGGAGATGTTTTTTTGGCTTATTTTTATTGCTGTCGGAGTGGCATTGATGTGTACCGGATTGTGGCTGTTGACTTATCGTAAAAAAATTGCAATAAGCCATGAAAATGTTGATGTCGATATCAAATCTGTTTTTGGCCATAAATTATGGGATGAGCCGCTTCGACAGTATAAGGGGGTGCTGGCGCGGAGTGAATACCACAGTGGTGGTAAAAATAGCCCGTCCTACACTTTATTTATTATTGAGCTTTTGCATGAGGACAAGAAAAAAAACATACGGTTATACGATTCAACGTCGGATGATGGTTTTCGGGCTGTTTGGAAAGATTTTTGCCGGGATTTAAATATGCCCGCTTTGGAAAAGGAGGGAGAAGACGTCTATGTGCGCGAAGTGGAAGACCTGGACAAATCCGCGCGTGAGTTGGCACGGGAGGGGAAATTGGAAGTGGATTTTGATCCCGATAAAGCGCCTCCCAAAGGTTTCCAAATAGATGTGCTGCCCGAGGGGCTTCAAGTCAAATTGCCGGGTAATAAAGCCGCGCTATTCGGCGTCATTCTCGCGCTCGCTTTTGCCGGAGTTTTCATCTACCTGGGGTTTTTAGTGGAAGACGCACCGCTTGTTTTCGGGTTCGTCGGTCTGGCCTTTGCCGTGATTATGATCGCCGTTGCCTTATGGATTATCATCTCAAATTACGTGCTGCTTATCGGACCGGAAAAAATACATATTTACCATCAAACTCCATGGGGAGATACAAAGGGTAAAGTTTTTAAAGCCGACGACATCGAGTCCGTCAGAATCGGTAAGATGGAGGAACGACAAAGGAAGGATGCCGTTTTGATTACGACGGCAGACACGACGGAGACGATTGGCAGCGGATTGCCCGCCGCAAAATTAGAATGGTTAAAAAATTGTATTTTGGCTGTGATTACCTGATATTAGTATTTCACATATTGTATTATTCGATGAGAACTGATGGCTTTACCTCCCGTCGAGATTATTGCTGACGACCGTGAGCGGCATTCAGGAGTTATTGAAGCCCTTGATTCCGCCGACAAAGTTGTTTTAAAAATTGAGAGATTAGATGTTGGCGATTATATTGTCGAAGACAGGCTGCTTTTTGAACGCAAAACTATCCGGGATTTTGCTTCTTCGGTTATCGACGGGCGTTTCTTTTCTCAAAACCGCCGAATACTCTCGACCGGCTTCAGGGGTGTTATCATCCTGGAAGGCAAGGGGGCTGATCTTAATAATTCTAATATCAGACGAGAAACGCTCCAGGGGGCGCTCGTTAATGCAAACGTATTGATGGGGTTAGCCCTCTTGCGCTCCTTTAACCCACCAGAAACGGCCAGGCTCATGATTTATGCGGGCCGCCAGGTAAAAACTGCGCTCAACGGAGGTGTGTACAGGCATGGATACAGACCGAAAGGAAAACGCCAAAGGCAGCTCTATATTTTACAGGGCCTGCCGTGTATCGGCCCGGGACGGGCGGAGAATCTACTTGAACATTTCGGAGGAGTCCAAAGGGTCATCAGTGCTGAAGTAAAGGAACTTACGCAAATCCCTGGGATCGGGCCGAAAATTGCTGAGAAAATAAGTGAAGCCGTGAAGGAAACACCATCTAAATATACGAAATATGAGTGAAACAACCCAAAAACTGCCGGACCAAAAACAGCGTGATGCCATCAGGAATGAACTCAACACTACGATGCTCGTGGAAGCGGCGGCGGGAACCGGAAAGACGACGGAGATGGTAGCTCGCATGGTCTCTATGCTGCGGGAAGGTGTATGCACGGTCGATAAAATGGCTGCTATTACTTTTACGCGTAAAGCTGCCGCTGAGATGCGTACCAGGTTTCAGGCCGAAGTCGAACAGCGGGCACGTGCGGAGACGGGCGACGCAGCAGAACGACTGAAGTTTGCGGCCGACAATGTCAGTAAATGCTACATTGGAACTATCCATTCCTTCTGCGCCAAACTCCTGAGAGAACGACCTGTTGAGGCGCGTGTGCCGCTGGAATTTGAGCAAATTGAAGAGGATGCCGATACCGATTTAAGGCTTGAGGCCTGGGACTCTTATTGCCACGGGCTTTTTGTCGATGATCCCGACGATGTGCTGATAAAGATGAATGAGTTGGGGGTTGAAATCGGTGACCTGAGCGATGCATTTGTTAAATTCGCTACCTATCCCGATGTCGAGCGCTGGCCTTCAAGCCCCCAAAGCGATATTCCAGATGTAAAAGTTATAAAAAGTAAGATCGGGGAGTATATTGAATATCTTAAGGAAAATGTATATCCGCTCATCAATGAGGAAGATTCTGATGATTTCCAAAATTTTGCTAAAAAGCTCCCGTTTTTTTTCAATCAGACCGATTGGGACAGTCACGCTTCCGTCGAGACTCTGCTGGAAAATTTTGAAAAAATGCCGTCAACTACTCAGAGATGCTGGCCCGGCGACAATCGTAAAGAGCGTAAGGCGTATACTGAGGCCGAAGAGGCTTGTTTCACTGCCGTGAGTCAAGAAACTGCTCAGCCTTTTCTGGAAGCGCTCTACCAGCATCGCTATCAATTGATTATGGAAGTTTTCAAGGCGGTGAAAAGAAAGTACGATCAACTCCGGCTTGAACATAAGGTGCTGAACTTTCAGGACCTCCTTATGCTTTCTGCAAAACTGCTTCGAGAGGGTGGGGAGGACATTCGCCGATATTTCCACAGCCGATTCTCGCATCTGCTAGTCGATGAGTTTCAGGACACTGATCCTATCCAGGCCGAGGTGATGATGCTTTTAGCTTCAGAAGACCCCGCTGAATCGGATTGGCGCAGGTGCAGGCCGCGACCGGGTTCGCTCTTTATCGTTGGCGACCCTAAACAGTCGATATACCGATTCCGCCGTGCCGACCTGGTGACTTATAACGCGGTTAAGAAACAGATAAGGGACGGCGGCGGCAAGCTGGCGACATTATCGGCAAATTTCCGCAGTCTGAAGCCGATCCTGGATTGGGTGAACGTATCTTTTAATGAAAGGTTTAATTCCTTAGACGCCAAGTATTCTCCGGATTATGTGCGCATGGTTGCAGGCAAAAATATTCCATTGGATGAACCGGATCATTGCGTCTGCAAAATTGCTATCCCAGATGTCGGTCGGAAAGTGGACGCCCGTCTGGATTATGAAGTGCCCCTTATCTCCAGTTACATAAAACAAGCTATTGAAAGCGGAATGATTATCAAATGTCCGGAAGATGACGGTGATGAACGGCCCGTGCGGGCTTCGGATTTTTTGATTGTAACATGGAAAAAGAAACATATGAGCCGCTATGCCAGGGAACTGGATCAACTTGGTATTCCCAATGCCGTGACCGGCGGCACGGTTCTGAATGAAGTTTCTCAGGTGCGACAGCTCTACATTTACCTCTCTGCGTTGGCACATCCCCATAATCCGGTCTTTCTCGTGGCCGTGCTCAGGAGTGGTTTATTTGGGATAGATGACAGGTTGCTTTATGAGTTTAAAAGGAGGGGAGGCGAATTTGATTGGCGGCAAAATGTGCCGGGTGGGATGGCGGAAGAGCAAAAAAACAGGATGCAGCGAATATTTGATCGTTTCAAAAAGGATGTACGTCTTATTTCTACAATGCCGCCTGTGGCTGCTATAGAACGTATATCTGACAAACTCGGACTTCAGGTTACGGCGGCGGCTTCAGCCGGTGGTAACATTCAAGCTGGCAGTCTCGGCAAAGTTTTTGAGATTTTACGTTCCAAAAGAGCCGATTACTGGTCTTTTTCGCAGATGGTGGAATTTCTGAGTGATATAGCTAAGTCTGATGAAGCGTATGACGGTGTGCCCGCCAGGTCACTCCAAGAAGACCCCGTAAGGATCATGAATCTGCATAAAGTAAAAGGCTTGCAGGCACCTATAGTGTTTTTAGCCGACCCATCCGGGAAACAAAATCAAGCTGCCCTGAAAAACCGTTTGGACTTTCATATTGACAGGGAAAGTGCGGATTCTGTTTACGGGTATTTGAAGATTTCCAAGTCCTTAGGAGAGTTTCAGTCAAAAATCGTTGCCATTCCTCCTGGTTGGGAAGACAAGATGGAGGAGGAATGGCGTTTTCACGAGGCGGAAAATGACCGCTTGCTCTATGTCGCGGCGACGCGCGCCGGGAGTAAGGTAGTTGTTTCACAGCTTGAGAAGTTCAAAAACAGTAATCCATGGTATAGTCTTGAGGAAAATCTATACTCGGCTCCGGAGCTTTGCCTTGCTGAGGTGGACGGGGGGGATTCAGAATTTGAGAGAACTGACGGTATGGAGTCGGAAATTGATTCTGAAGCGGAGAAAGGACAGATCATTCAGATTGATGAAGAGCTTTTAAAGTTCCGGCGAGACGCACTTTTCCAGCCCGGTTTCGAGCGCAGACGTGCTAAGCCGGATGCTCCTTCGATGTTGGGACTGAACGGGCAGGAATATGGGATGGAGTGGGGGGAAGTACTTCACCATCTGATAGAAGTGAAATTGCGTGAACCGGATGCTGAAATCTGCTCTTTGGCGGTTTCAGCGGTAAGGCAGAAGAATCTACCGGAATCTTTTATCCAGCCGGCGGTTGATATGGTTGAATCGTTGTTTAAATATCCGGGCGGAGTGCTTGAAAGGGCATTGAATAGCGAGCTTTTTATGACAGAGGTCCCTTTCCATTATCAAAAAGGAGGTGATGACGGCCGCCCCGTTTTCATCAGCGGCGCGATAGACCTGGTTTTCAAGGAAGATGAGGGTTGGGTAATAGTCGATTACAAAACCGATAAATCAGCATTAGAAAAACCCGCCCGTGAAAAATTAAAGGAAAAATACCGTTCCCAGCTTTGCAGTTATGTCGAAGGGTGGAAAGAATGTACCGGTGAGGAAGTAAAGGAGGCCGGTATATTTTTCACCGAGCCGATGGAATATGTTGAAATGGATATATCTGAGATTTCTTGAGCTTGTTGAACCGAATGAAAAAATGAAAAAAAGAGAACAACCCAATATTTTATTTATTTTTACCGATCAGCAGTCCGCCACAATGATGAGTTGCAGCGGGAATCCCTATCTGCATACCCCGGCCATGGATTCCCTGGCGCAAAAGGGCATGCGTTTCGAACGGGCATACTGCACAAATCCTGTATGCATCCCATCCCGATTTTCACTTATGACCGGGCATATGCCTTCCGACATCGGTCTGCGCTGCAATGATACCAGCAGCATACCTTCTCTCCCCGAACATATCCTCCATACCGGACTCGGCCACCTGCTGAAGGAAGCCGGTTATCATACAGCATTCGGAGGCAAAGAGCACCTTCCAAAAACCAATGCTGAGCAGTTGGGTTTCACGTTTATTGAAAAGGATGAGCGTGACGGTCTGGCCCGCTCCTGTGAGCGTTTTATTAAAAATCCGCCGGCTCAACCATGGGCACTGACAGCGTCATTTATAAACCCACATGATATCTGCTATATGGCGATCCGTGCCTTTGCCGAAGATAATTTGAGTAAACAACTGCTGCTGCAACACGGAAAAACTGAAATCGAGACACTGGAAAAGGCGCTTAACATGCCGTCCGAGTTCCCGTGTCCGCCAATTCCGCAGAACCATGCGCCGCAAGAAAATGAACCCGCGGCGGTCGGATACCTCAGAAAGCAGCGTCCGTTCAGAAAATGGGTCAGCGAACATTGGAGTGAAGATATGTGGCGAAAACATCGCTGGGCTTATGCCAGATTGACCGAGTTGGTTGATGCGCAAATACTGAGAGTGCTTGATGCACTTGAAGAATCGGGACAGGCCAAAAATACAGTAGTTGTTTTTACCTCTGATCATGGAGATCATGACAGCAGCCATCTTCTGGAACATAAAACTGCTTTGTATGATGAAGCCTGCCGCGTGCCGCTGATCATGGTCTGGGATGATAGCATTCCCGCCGGCTCTGTTTGCCCGCAGGTTGTTTCAAACGGACTCGACATCCTGCCGACTCTATGTGAGATCGCCGGGCGCAGCGTTCCAAAAGAACTAGAAGGACACTCTTTGCTGCCACTGCTGACTGGCCGGGGAAAAGACCATCGGGATAGAGAAGAATATGTCCCCGTTGAAAGTGAGTTCGGCAGTGCCCTATGGTCTCCGGATTATGCCTATGTACGCTATGATATGCTGGGAAACGCTGAACAGCTTTACGATCTGCAAAACGACCCCGGCCAGATGCGAAATGCTCTATTTGATCCCCAAAATGAGGGAATCGTCAAGCATTTCAGAGAGGTGTTCGGCTGAGATAATGTAATGTGCTTTCACGCACTTTTCTATCTTGCTTGGAATCATCACAACTTCCAACGACTTTGGTTATCTGAGGCTTCGAGATTCACGTGAGAGCGTGATCATGAAGTGAGCATAAAGTCGTGGCGGTGTTCAAACTTTGTGCATCCCTGTCGGCATTTAGTGGTGGGCATAGCTCATTTAATTGCAAAGAGTGCGTTTTTCGGGTATTATGTGTCAAATTTGTAAATATGGCACATAAGTTGCTTTAATATTTTATAGTGAATTAATTTTATGGAGGTGGGCAGATGGAGTATGAAAAGGATTCAGCCTGGGTATTGGAACAGATTTCAGAGCATAATGTCAAGTTCATAAAATTCTGGTTTACCGACGTTCTGGGTTCACTTAAGAGTTTTTCTGTGACGGATGACGAGCTTGCTGGTGCATTTGAGGACGGAATGGGTTTTGACGGTTCTTCTATAGAAGGTTATGCGCGGATAGAAGAAAGCGACATGATTGCTATGCCCGACCCGAGCACTTTTACGCTCCTGCCGTGGCGGAAAAATGAGAGCATCAACGTAGCCCGTATGTTCTGCGACATTGTTACCCCGGAAGGCAAGCCCTATGACGGTGATCCTCGATATGCGCTTAAGCGTAACCTGGAGAAGGCTAAGGGGATGGGGTATGATTTCTATGCGGGGCCTGAACTTGAATATTTCTATTTTCGCAACAGCGAAAGCACCGAGACACTGGATTCGGGGGGGTATTTCGACCTGACTCCGCTGGATACGGCCAGTGACCTGCGTCGGGATACGATATTTACTTTGCGGAAGATGGATATACCGGTGGAGTACAGCCACCATGAAGTCGCGCCGAGTCAGCATGAGATTGATCTTCGGTATCAGGAGGGGCTTAAAATGGCCGATGCCGCGATGACTTACAGGCTGACAGTAAAGCAGATCGCATTGCAGCATGGTGTATATGCAACCTTTATGCCTAAGCCGCTTTTTGGCCACAACGGCAGCGGGATGCATACCCATATGTCACTTTTCAAGGGTGAACAGAATGCGTTCTTCGATCCGGAAGATGACTACAGTTTATCCGGGGAGGCCCGCTGTTTCATCGCCGGTCTTTTAGAGCATGCGAAGGAAATCACGGCTGTCGTCGCCCAATGGGTCAATTCTTATAAAAGGCTTGTTCCCGGGTATGAAGCCCCTGTTTATGTTTCCTGGGCAAGAAGAAATCGTTCGGCCCTCGTTCGGGTGCCCATGTATAAACCCGGCAAAGAAAAAGCAACACGTGTAGAATTTCGATGTCCAGACCCGGCTTGTAATCCTTACCTTGCCTTTTCAGTCATGCTTGCCGCCGGTCTGAAAGGGATAAGAGAAAACTATGAACTGCCGCCCGCTGTCGAACAGGATATTTTCAGTATGACACCACGACAGCGAGCTGAGCGGGAAATTGAGATGCTGCCCGGCGATTTGGGGGAAGCTATCGAAGTTACCGAAAAAAGTGATCTTGTGCGTGAAGCCCTTGGCGATCATGTCTTTGATAAGTTTATTGAAAACAAGAAAATAGAGTGGGATGCTTATCGAACGCATGTGAGCGAATATGAATTAAAAAAATATCTGCCGGTGCTTTAATACCTTAATTATGATTTTCTTGTTTTTTGGGGAATTGAGCAGTTTTTCATCTTTTTGTGTCGGCTGCCATTCTGCCGATTTGTTGGATGTCCACTATCAACCATCAACTAACACGACTTTTCCGGCTTGTGCGGGTTATGAATTATGGAAAACACATCGGATAGTTCCAGGGAGACGCCATACAATAACCGTGAAGACCTTGAGATGAGCGTGCTGCGTGAGATCAGCGGGGCTATTGGTGGAGCGCTCAACATTGAAAAGGTTTTCGAAGATACGATGGATATTTTAGCCGAGGATCTGGACATGAAACGCGGCACGCTCGTGCTGCATGATAAGCTTTCCGATGAACTGACTATTGCCGCTGCTCACGGGTTAAGCTGTAAGGAGAAAGGCCGCGGACGCTATCGGATCGGTGAAGGTATCACGGGGAAGGTGGTCGAGAGCGGCGAGCCGGTGGCAGTCAGCGACATAAGCGCTAACAGCGCCTTTCTCGACAGGACCGGGGCGCGCAAGGGCGTAAAGAAACAAGGTAAAGTCTCTTTCGTCTGCGTGCCTATCAAGGTCGACAGTGAAATCGCGGGAGCGATAAGTATCGACCGCCTGTTCAGCGACGAAATAACACTGGAGAAGGATAAGCGTTTGCTGGAAATTATCGCCGGCCTGGTCGGTCAGGCCATCAAAATAAACCGGATGGTGCAGATGGAGCGGGAAGAACTCCAGCGGGAGAACCAGAGGCTGCGCAAAGACCTCCATTCCCGATACAGGTTCGGCAACATGGTCGCTGCAAGTGGTGCCATGCGGGATGTTATTGATACCGCCGCTACGGTTGCAAAGAGCAAAGCGACCGTCTTGCTCAGAGGAGAGACCGGCACCGGCAAGGAGCTGATCGCCAGCCTGATCCATTATAACAGCGAGCGGGCCGAAGGGCCGTTCATTAAAGTCAACTGCGGCGCCCTCGCCGAAACGCTGCTTGAAAGTGAGCTTTTCGGCCATGAAAAAGGAGCGTTTACCGGGGCCGTTGAGCAGCGTAAGGGACGTTTTGAACTGGCTGACGGCGGCACTATATTCCTTGATGAGATCGGCGATATCAGTGGACGTCTGCAGGTAAAATTGCTGCGGGTGCTCCAGGAAAAAGAATTTGAGAAAGTCGGCAGCAGCCAGACAATCAGTACGGATACCCGGGTAGTTGCCGCAACGAATTCGGATTTGGAAAAACAGATGAGGGATGGCCGGTTCCGGGAAGACCTTTTTTACCGGCTCAATGTTATCCCGATTTTTATCCCACCGCTGCGTAACCGCCGCGAGGATATTCCTTTTCTGGTCGATTTTTTCCTTCAAAAATACAACAAAGAATATAACAAAAACGTTTCAAGCCTCTCGCGTGAGGTGCTTGATACTCTGTTGGCTTTCTCATGGCCGGGGAACGTCAGAGAACTCGAAAGCTGTATCGAAAGAGCGGTAGTGCTCAGTCAACGCGGTACAATTACCTCCGAACTGCTGCCAGTGTCCATACGAAGCATGGGGGCTGATGGGGCCGGTAATAATAAAGCAACCGGTAGCGAAAGAAAGGTTTCAGCAGAAAGCTTAGTGGGCGGGCTGCTTGCCGCACAACCTGAAGGTAATGCCTGTGAGGCGGTGATGTTACAAGTCGAAAAGATATTATATCTGAAAGTGCTGGAAAAACACAATTATATACAAACTAAAGCGGCCGAAGAGCTGGGAGTCAGCCGTAATACCGTGAGAAAGAAAATTAAAGAACTTGGGATTGGGCATGAATCATAATGAAAAAATAAAAGGTGCCATCGCGCTTGAAGACGGACGGGTTTTTGAAGGTGTTTCTTTCGGAGCCGAGGGAATTAAAACAGGGGAAGTCGTATTCAATACCGGCATGACCGGCTATCAGGAAGTCATTACCGACCCGTCGTATAAAGGGCAAGTCGTCACGATGACCTATCCTTTAATAGGAAATTATGGATATAATCACAGGGATGAAGAGTCCGCCGGGCCTCAGCTTGAAGGTTTTATCACCAGGGAATACTGTCCTTATCCTTCCAATCACGAGTCTGTGGGGGCTTTAGGGGATTATTTGCGAGCGCATGATGTAGTGGCACTCAGCGAGATAGATACGCGCGCATTAACCCGCCATATCCGGCTTGCCGGTGCGATGCGTTCGGCCATGGCTGCCGGCGATCACGATGTAGATGAACTCATTCAAATGGCCGTTGATTCGCCTACACTTTCCGAGCGCGACCTCGTCAGCGAGGTTACCTGCAGCCAAACGTATGACTTTGAATGTGACTGGGGATCGCCCGGCGGCGGTTCAAGGGTTGTGCTGTATGATTTCGGGCTTAAATTAAATATCGCTCGCTGCCTGGCAGCCGCCGGATGCAAAGTGCGCATCGTTCCGGCCACAACGCCGGCCGAAAAAATTCTGCAGATGGATCCCGATGGTATTATGCTTTCCAACGGCCCCGGCGACCCCGTAGCGGTGGGCTATGCCGTAGAGGAGATCAAGAAACTTATCGGCATCAAACCAATTTTCGGAATATGTCTCGGACATCAATTGCTTGCGCTCGCGCTTGGGGCACGTACTTACAAACTTAAATTCGGGCATCACGGCTCGAACCATCCGGTGAAAAACGTCCAAACAGGGCAAATAGGGATTACGTCCCAAAACCATGGCTTTTGCGTGGATATGGATACTCTGGCGGATGACGAAATTGAGGTGACCCATATGAACCTGAACGATCAAACGGTGGAGGGCTTCAGGCATAAGGAATTGCCTTTGATGTGTGTGCAGCACCATCCCGAAGCCGCACCCGGGCCGCACGATGCGCAGTCGCTGTTCGGTTCTTTTAAGAAAATGATGACGTAATTTTTGCAGGATTTCATTATGATTGCTATAGTCGATTACAAGGTAGGAAATATTCGAAGTGTCATGTTTGCTTTGCAAAGGCTCAGTATTGACGTTCGTTTAACCTCTGCCGTTACTGAACTCGAAGTGGCTGACGGCATTATTTTGCCGGGGGTTGGAGCTTTTTCTCTGGCGATGCAGGAACTAAAAAAACGGAAATTGGCTGGGCCGCTTAGAGACATGGCCGGCAAGGGAAAACCGCTGCTGGGGATATGTGTCGGGCATCAGCTGCTTTTTTCCGAAAGTGAAGAGTTTGGTTTGCATCAGGGGCTTGGTCTGGTTGCGGGCAGGGTCACTCGTTTCGGGCCCTGTGCCAAAATCCCGCATATGGGATGGAATCAGGTACACCAGGTGAAAGATTCGGTGCTTTTCGATGGTATAGAAAATGATTCTTTTTTTTACTTTGCCCATTCTTATTACACTGAACCGGCTGATGATGCCGTATCACTTGGCAAAACGGAATACGGGCCATCTTTTACCGCCTGCGTTCAGTGGGAAAACATATTCGGCGTTCAGTTCCACCCGGAAAAAAGCGGTGAGAAGGGGGAAAGAATGCTTGCGAATTTTTGTCGTTATTGTGAACAATGATCCTGTGAACTACAAAAATATCATATGCCAAAACGAACAGATATAGAGAAAATACTGATACTGGGTTCCGGCCCTATCGTGATAGGACAAGCTTGTGAATTCGATTATTCAGGCACCCAGGCGTGCAAAGCTATTCGTGAGGAAGGGTATGAAGTCATACTGCTGAATTCCAACCCTGCGACCATCATGACCGATCCCGTCATGGCGGATAAAACCTATGTCGAGCCAATAACGGTCGATGCGCTGGAAAAGGTACTGAAACGAGAAAAGCCGGATGCCATGCTCGCGACGCTCGGCGGGCAGACCGCCCTCAATGTCGCCGTCCAGGCCTGGGAAGCCGGCATTCTCGATAAATATTCCGTTGATATGATTGGTGCTGATTATGACGCGATTCAGTGTGCGGAGGATCGCGATCTGTTCCGCACCGCACTCCAGGAAATAGGCGTGGATATTGCCCGCAGCCGTGCCGTACGGAACTTGAAAGACGCCGAAGAAACCGCTGCCGGGTTCGGATTTCCCGTCCTGCTTCGTCCAAGCTTCACTTTAGGTGGCACGGGCGCTTCAATCGCCTATAATGCTGAAGAGTTCAGGGAAGCCGCCGCACTCTCTATGGAGCTCAGCCTTATCAACGAAGTGCTGGTTGAGGAGTCCATTTTGGGCTGGAAAGAATACGAGCTGGAAGTTATGCGTGATAAAAAGGATAACGTCGTTATTATCTGCGCGATAGAAAATCTTGACCCCATGGGAATCCATACCGGTGACTCCATCACAGTTGCTCCCGCTCAGACGCTTACCGATGCTCAGTATCAGAAGATGCGTGATGATGCGCTAAAAATCATCCGACGGGTCGGTGTGGAGACAGGCGGCTCCAACATACAATTTGCTGTTTGCCCTGAAACCGGTCGGATGGTGACGATTGAGATGAATCCCAGGGTTTCCCGGTCATCTGCGCTGGCCAGTAAGGCTACTGGTTTTCCGATTGCCAAGTTCGCTGCTAAGCTCGCCTTGGGCTATACGCTTGATGAAATTCCCAACGATATTACCCAGGAGACCCCCGCATGTTTTGAACCCTCTATCGATTACTGTGTGACTAAAATTCCCCGGTTTACTTTCGAAAAATTTGCCGATACAGATGATACACTGAATGTCTCGATGAAGTCCGTCGGCGAGACCATGGCTATAGGGCGGACTTTTAAGGAGTCCTTGCAAAAAGGGCTTCGAGGGCTTGAGACCGGATTGGAAGGATTGGGGCAGTGTGGTGACGAGTGCGTCAACCTGGAAAAAATAGCTGATGAATTGCGGCGTCCCAATATCAATCGCCTCTTTTATGTCAAAGCTGCTCTTAAAAATAATATGAGTGTGGATGAAATTTACAAGCTCAGCCGCATTGATCCCTGGTTTATCAATAACATCGCCGACATTGTCCGGATGGAAAGTCAAATAAGTGATGCGGATGTTATGACGCCTGATTTGATGAGAAATGCCAAACGGTATGGGTTCTCCGACCCTCAGCTGGGCCGCATTACCGGCCAAAGCGAAGAGGAAATTCGGGCAGTCCGCAAAGAAATGGGGATCAAGCCTACATACAAACTGGTCGATACCTGCGCTGCTGAATTTGAAGCGTATACGCCGTATTACTACTCCACTTACGGAACCGAGGATGAGAGCCGGAGCAGTGATAAACCGAAAATACTGATAATCGGCGGTGGCCCCAATCGCATAGGGCAGGGGCTTGAGTTCGACTATTGCTGCGTGCATGCTTCACTTGCGCTGCGTGAACTCGGTTACGACACGATAATGGTCAATTCCAACCCCGAAACTGTATCGACCGATTACGATATCTCCAGCCGTTTGTATTTTGAGCCGCTGACGTATGAGGATGTGCTGAATATTATTGAGAGCGAACGTCCTGAAGGCATAATCGTGCAGCTTGGCGGTCAGACGCCCCTGAATCTGGCCAACAGACTGGCCGAGGCGGGAGTTACAATACTGGGCACTTCTCCCGAAGCTATCGACAGGGCCGAGGATAGGAAAATGTTCCGTGAGCTGATCGAAAAGCTCGGCTTGAAGCAGGCCCCCAGCGATACTGCTGTCTCCTATGAAGGTGCCAGGAAGATAGCGGCGGATATCGGTTACCCCGTGCTCGTTCGCCCCTCCTACGTCCTCGGCGGTCGTGCTATGGTCATAGCATGGAAGGAATCGGAGTTGGAAGACGTTGTCAGCGAGGCGCTTAAAGCAGGGCCGGGCCATCCGATTCTGATCGATAAGTTTCTGGATGATGCGATCGAGGCGGACGTCGATGCCGTGAGCGACGGCAAAGATGTGATCATCGGCGGGGTGATGGAACATATTGAAGAAGCCGGTGTGCACAGCGGCGACAGCGCGATGGTGCTGCCCGTCTGTTCGCTCAATGAGGATGTCGTCGGTGAAATCAAGACCAAAACGCGTCAGATGGCGCTCGAACTCGGGGTGGTCGGTTTGATGAACGTTCAATTTGCCGTAAAAGACGGTGAAATATACGTGCTCGAGATCAACCCCCGGGCCTCCCGAACTGTACCCTTTGTGTCAAAAGCAACGGGGCTGCCACTGGCCATGGTCGCGTCCAAAGCTATGGCCGGAATAAGTTTGGCTGAGCAGGGAGGATTAGCCGATCCTGAACCGCCATATTATGCAGTGAAAGAATCCGTGCTGCCGTTCAGTAAATTTCGCGGTTCCGACCCGGTTCTCAGTCCGGAAATGAAGTCGACCGGAGAAGTGATGGGTATCGACAGCACTTTTGCCCTGGCGTTTGCTAAAAGTCAGATATCGGCCGGTCTTGATATGCCGCCGGAAGGAAAAGTGTTTATCAGTGTTCGTGAAGTGGATAAGGCGTCGGTAGCTGCTATTGCGCGAGTTCTCCGGAATTTGGATTACGAATTATTGGCCACGAGCGGCACGGCGGCTGTTTTGCATGATGCCGGCCTGGAAGTTCAGAAGGTGCCTAAAATCGCCGAAGGCCGCCCCAACATACTCGATTTCATCAAAAGTCGGGAGGTCGGACTGATCATTAACACCCCCAGCGGCCCAGTCCCGCATAAAGATGAAATACACATTCGGGGTGAGGCGGTGCGCCACAACGTGGCGCTCGTGACGACGATGGCTGCCGCAAGGGCTTGTGTTGGGGCTATTGAAGCTCTGGAAAAGGGAGATTATGACATTAGAAGCCTGCAGGAGATTCATCGTGAAGAGGGAAATGTGCCGGATGAATTGGCGCCCTCTGAAAATGTCGTAAACGGGAAGATTTAAGAAAATCCCGGGATTGCAAATACGCAAAAAACCTTACAGCGCCAATCCCTCGGTCGTTTGTAAAAATTTATTATTATTATTATAATATGTGATTCAATGCGAATTTGTCATTTTTCGCGAGTCCTCAGGGAAAAATTTGGTTTTTACTCCGGCGCAGAGGCCGGCGGGGCTCCGTTGTATATTTGACTGAATACTTATTATTATCGATTTTTACAGTTTTCTTAGGAGATAAGCCATGAAAGAAGGTATCCATCCGGAATATACGAATTGTGAAGTAAAATGTGGTTGCGGTGAGACTTTCACTACCCGAGCCACCGTAGATAATATCAGGGTTGAAGTCTGTTCCCAATGCCATCCGTTCTTTACCGGGAAGCAAAAGTTTCTTGACAGTGCCGGGCGGGTCGAGAAGTTTAATCGCCGCTGGGGGAAATCTATCGAGGAGAAAAAAGGCGCTATCGCCGGAAATTCCGGGAATGATACTGAATGATAGATGGTAACAGAATTTAACAATCAAATTAAAGAAACTGTGAAGAGGGCTTTGAGGGAGAAGGTCGAGCGTAGAAAAGAACTAGAAAGGATGCTTTCCGATCCTGAGTTGGTTTCGAAAGGAGGACAGTACGCCGAAATCGCACGTGAACATGGTGAGCTGAACAGTTTTGCCGATGTCTATTCACGGCTTTTCGATCTCGATGAGCGGCGCCGCGAAGCACGCGAATTTGAAGACGACGTAGATGAAGACCCCGAGATGCAGGAACTCGCCGACGCCGAATTGGAAAGCGTCGAAAAACTGGAAAGTCAACTATACGACCAGGCTGTAGCGCTTTTGTGTACGGATTTGGAAAATAAAAACCGTAATGTCGTCATGGAAATAAGGGCTGGAACCGGCGGGCAGGAAGCCTCCCTTTTCGCTTCGGATTTACTCAGAATGTACACCAATTTCTCTACTAAGAAAGGGTGGAAAATTCGTGTGCTGGACCGCGGCTTGACCAATATGGGCGGTATCAAGCATATTACTATCGAGATTAAAGGTGTTGATGTGTGGAATTATCTCCAGTTCGAAAGCGGGGGGCACCGCGTGCAAAGAGTGCCGGAAACCGAATCGCAGGGGCGAATCCATACCAGCCTGGCAACCGTGGCCGTACTGCCGCAAGCTAAACAGGTGGACATAGAAATCAATCCTGACGACCTTGAATTTGAATATATGCGCTCCCAGGGCCCAGGCGGGCAAAGTGTCAATAAGGTTAATTCCTGCGTCCGTATTACTCATAAGCCTACGGGAATTGCTGTAAAGTGTCAGGAAGAAAAATCACAGCATAAAAACAGGAAACTGGCCCTGGAGTTGCTGAGAACGAAACTTTATGAAAAGAAACTTGAAGCGCAAAAAAAAGAACGCGACGCCCTGCGCCGTGATCAAATTGGAAGCGGTGATCGTAATCAGCGGATTCGCACCTATAACTTTCCTCAAGACAGAATCACCGATCATCGCATAGGTTATGATGTTTTCGGTATCGAAAAAGTTCTCATGGGCGATATTGATGAATTGATCGCCAAACTTCAGGAACATGACAGGAACCTGATGTTGGAACAACTGGCCGGATGAAATTGATTTTGCCTTTGGGAAGACAACAAGAAGCCGTGGCCGAAAGGCCGGCAATAAGCAAATGCATCAACTGCAAGTGCAGCTGCGCCCCGGTCGGGGCGCAGTAATTTTAATCATTTATTAGCCCTCGTTAAAATAAGAGGCTACTCTATATCACCCGTTGGAGGCAGAAAAAGAGACCTTGTTCCGAATGAGGCAAAGTTTGCCAGCCTCGGGTTTTCAACCCAAGGTGATGTTACATATTTATTCTGCGTCCTGGAAGGCCGCGATAGATCGTCGCGTATTAACTATTTGGGGCTTTTTGCCCAAGCCCCTTGGGGCACGGGTTCGGGTGTTCCTACCCAGTTAAATCTATTTTATCAACAGGGAGCTGTTTCATGCAGGAAGCGATGGAAAAAGCAAATGCCTTAATTGAAGCTATGCCGTACCTCCAGCAATTCACCGGCAAGGAAATAGTAATCAAGTTCGGCGGCAGCACGATGGAATCTCCCGAAGTTGTGGATGATATACTCGAAGACGTGGTTTTTTTGGCCACTGTCGGCATTAAACCGGTTTTAGTTCACGGAGGCGGCAAAAATATTTCTAAAGCTATGGACAGCGCCGGATTGGAACCCCGGTTTGTCTCAGGGCATCGTGTTACCGATAAAAGCGCACTCGATATCGTTGTCGATGTTTTGATGCAGGTCAATGGATATTTAATGAAAGGCATCCAGAAACATGGGGGCAAATCCGTTTCCGGCTTCCATCAGCGTATGAGCGCTATTAACGTCAAACGCAAACTTGTGAGTCCCGATGGAAAACATAACGAAAAGGGGCGTGATATCGGTTTCGTAGGCAAAGTTACGTCTGTGAATGTTAAGCGATTAAGAGAACTCGAATCAATCGGGGATATTCTCGTTGTCCCGCCGGTGGGATGTGATAATGAAGGGCAGCTTTATAATGTTAACGGGGATGGTGCTGCGTCGGCGATAGCTTCTTATCTAAAGGCGGAAAAAATAGTTTTTCTCAGTGATGTGCACGGGATTATGACTGATCCTGATGATAATTCTTCTTTCCTTTCGAGTCTAGCCCGCAGGCAGGTGGCTGATCTTATTCGCGACGGAATCATCAAAGGTGGTATGCTTCCCAAAGTTGAAGGCTGCCTTCAAGCGATAGAGTCAGGTGTTAAAAAAGCTCATATTATCGACGGTAGTCTTCAGCATTCTTTGTTGCTGGAAATTTTTACTGATAAGGGCATCGGAACGCAAATTGTGTGTGATCAGGCCGATTAAATGCTCCCTATCCTGCATATTTTATAAACCAACGGCATAATTTAGCATAACAGGCTGAATTACAATGTGTAAAGCGTAGAGGTTTTTGCCAAGCTTTTTACCTAAAAAGCGGAGCGGCGTTTGCCGTTCCCGGGGCCAGACGTGGTTTACTGAGGACTTACTTATAATCTATAATTATGTATCTTTAATCAGAGGAATAAAATGGAAATTAATGAAATGGTCGTGAGTAAAGCTATTATCGATAGATATTACGAGAAACTAACCGATAACCTTGATGTCGATGTTGCTGTCGTCGGAGGCGGTCCCGCCGGGCTTGTTGCCGGTTATTACATGTCCAAAGCCGGGCTAAAAGTGGCCATGTTTGAACGCAAATTAAGTATCGGAGGTGGAATGTGGGGCGGTGGCATGATGTTCAATGAAATAGTCGTCCAGCAGAATGCCGTTGATATACTTGATGAATTCGATATCTTTCATAGTGAATACCAGAAGGGCTACCATACGGCCGATTCAATAGAGGCCGTCACCACACTGACTTCGAAAACGGTCAAAGCCGGTCTTTCTATTTTCAATTGCGTGAGTGTCGAGGATGTGTTGATGCGTCCCGACAGGGTGATTGGCACGGTTTTGAACTGGTCACCGGTGGAGATGGCAGGATTACATGTTGATCCGCTTGCAGCCAGAGCAAAATACGTGATCGATGCCACCGGTCATGCCACCGAGGTAGTCAATGTTGTTCATGAGAAGGTTCCCGGCAAAATATCAACCCCGAGCGGTCAGGTGGAAGGGGAGAAATCCATGTGGTCTGAGGAGGCTGAAACTCTGACTTTGCAGAATACAAAAGAGGTTTTTCCCGGCTTATATGTAGCCGGCATGGCGGCAAATGCAACTTTTGGCGGGCCGCGCATGGGAGCAATTTTCGGCGGTATGCTGATGTCCGGGCAATCAGTAGCAAAACAGATTATTGCCGCGTTAGATTAACCTGAATACCAATTTTAGCCCGCTGTGCTGTTAATTCTCGAAGGCATACTCCGCTTCCGGGGTATTGGCAATGCTCGGAGCCGATATAAGTGGGAAGCAGCGGCGATCGCTGTCTTCTTCATCATGTCTTACTTTAATCGCTACCATGCTCAAAGGCGATACCTGATGCACGATGCCGTCCATATACTTATGCTAACAGCCTCGATCTGGTTTCTTATGCGCCGCACAACCTCTCTTGAGCGTCTTGTCCATGCTGTCACTTCCGCATTTTTCATGGCGTTGATTGCTGTTTTGGCGGCGATGAGTTTGTTTTTGTGTTCAAAAAAGTTCACAGCCGGAGTCAGGCAGAAGATGTAGTGCTTCGTATCAAAGATATTCTGCAAGAGGGGTTTACTATCTTTGATTCGCATATGGAGGTGGAAGCCAGTATAGGAACAGCTATTTATTCCGTGGATGGCGACAATATTGATACTCTGCTCACTGTTGCGGATTCCAGGATGTACGGTGATAAAGAGGCCATGAAGAGAAAGGAAGAGGCATAAGGTGATTCAGGATTTTGATTTTTTCTTACTCTTACTCTTCTTTTTTGATTTCTTTTTAGCATTCCCGGATTTTTTCTTCTTTTCTTTGACCGGTTCGGTATATTCGCATTCCGGGTATTTTGTACATCCTGAATACTGAGAGCCGTCTTCGGCAGTTTTGATGGTGAGGTGTCCCTCGCAATCTTCTTGAGGGCATTCGGTCATTTTCTTGCGCAGTTTCCATGTGTTTTTACACTTTGGGAAGCCAGTGCAGGAGAGGAAGCGTCCGTATTTACCCCATCGGACGGCGAGGGGCAGTCCGCATTTTTCACACTTATCGGCAACGACGACGGGGTCGGGGAGTTCATCTTTTCCGAGGTTCATTGTGCCGTCGCAATCCGGATAATTTGAGCATCCCAGGAACATTCCTTTCCGGCTGGTTCTCACTTGCATCATAGCGCCGCACTCTTCGCATCGATGCGATTCTTCATCTACAATGTTTTCGGTGGCTTTCAGCGCTTCCTCGATTGTTTTAGGCTTATCCTTCAATCGGCACTGGCTGCACACGATGACGGAACCATCATCCTGGTGTTCAACGAAAGTTTTAGCGTTGCAGCGCGGGCAGTTCATGCCCATGGCGTCACGCTGGTTCAGTTCAACGGGTTTGCCCTCCTTATCGATTCCCATGGCCAGGTCACAGTCGGGATAGCCGGAGCATGCCAGGTATTCATTACCTTTCCTGCTGACCCTTTTAAGCATCATTTTCCCGCATTCAGGGCATTTATGCTCGGTCTCTTCGCTGTCATCTTCGACCGGCGCGGTATGCTTGCATTCAGGAAAGCCGCTGCAGCCATAGAATTTATCGCCGGTGCGACTGAAGCGCAGCACCAATTTCTTTCCGCATTCCGGGCATTTATGTGTTTCTCCGGTATCGGTTTCGGTTACGGACGACATTTCTTTCTTTGCTTTTTCCAGGTCGGTTTTGAACCTTGAGTAGAAATCATCCAGCGTCTTACGCCAATCGGCTTTCCCTTCCTCGACATTATCGAGTTTCTCTTCCATGTTTCGGGTGAAATCATAATCCATTTCGGTAGGGAAGTGTTCTTTGAGTTTATTGACGACGACTTTTCCCAGTTCGGTCGGAAAGATTGTTTTACTGCGTCCCTGTCGTTTAACGTAGTTTCTCTTATACAGGGTGCTGATAGTTGGTGCATAAGTGCTCGGCCGCCCGATACCGCGGCGTTCAAGTTCACGCACCAGCGAGGCTTCGGTGAAACGCGGCGGCGGCTGGGTGAAGTGCTGGGAGGGCTCGAGGCTCTTTAAATCCAGTATGCCGTTTTCTTTCATAGCCGGCAGAATTTGGTCTTTATCGTCCTGTTTTCGGGGCATAACTTTAGTATATCCGTCGAATATCATTTCTCTGCCTTTGGCGACAAACGTGCCTTTAACGGCCTTTGGATTTTTATCGTCAAAGGTTTCGATAGTGATTTTAGTTAGCGCATAGACCGCGGGTTTCATCTGCGAGGCGACAAAACGGCGGTAGATCAGGTCATAAAGCTGCCACTGGCGTTTAGGGAGGCGTTTTTTCAGAGAGTCCGGGTGTCGTGATATGCTGGTCGGTCTGATAGCTTCGTGGGCGGCCTGAGCGGATTTTGGGCTTTTGAAATAATTTGGTTTTTTGGGGAGATAATCTTTTCCGTAATGTTCTTCAATGTGACCTCTTACAGCCCCCATGGCCTGTTTGGATATATTGGTTGAATCGGTACGCATATAGGTAATCAGCCCTTCATTCTGTCCGTTAATATCGACTCCTTCGTAGAGTTGCTGGGCCTCTCGCATGGTTTGGGCCGGGCTCATGTTCAGCATACTGCTGGCTGCGCGCTGCAGTGAACTGGTGATGAAGGGTGGAGGGGGTTTTGATCCGGTTTTTTTCTTTTCGATGGACTCGATGTGGTAATTTTGTTTTTTCAGTGCTTCAACGGTCTGAAGCGCGGTTTTCTCGTCTTCGATTTTCGCCTTCTTATCATCGAGTTTCATCAGTTTTGCATCAAATTCTATCTTTCCGCCTTCGGGCAGCAGAGCGGCAGTAACTTCCCAGTATTCCTGCGGGTCGAATGCGTCGATTTCTTCTTCACGCTCGACGACAAGCCTGAGAGTAATGCTCTGGACGCGTCCGGCGCTCAACCCGCGCAGGATTTTTTTGCTGATGAGCGGGCTGAGTTCGTATCCGACGAGGCGGTCGAGGATTCTTCTGGCCTGCTGTGCATTGACGAGGTTCATGTCGATGCCGCGCGGTTTTTTGAACGCCTCATGGATGGCGGGTCGTGTGATTTCGTGAAAAGTCGCACGCTGGGCCTGGCTGTCTTTCAGGTTCAGCGCATGGCGCAGGTGCCACGCTATGGCTTCGCCCTCTCTATCCGGGTCGGGGGCGAGATAGACGACTTCAGCGTTTTTAGCTTTTTTCTTCAGATTGTTTATGGTTTTCCTGCTGCGCGGCATAAGCTGGTAAGTCGGTTCAAAATCATTATCTACGTCCACTCCGAATCTTCTGGGGGGGAGGTCTCTGACGTGTCCGCCGGAGGCCTCGACCGTGTAATTTTTCCCAAGGTATCGGGAGATAGTTCGTGCTTTAGCCGGTGATTCTACTATTACAAGTTTATCTGCCATAGGTGATTTACCTTTTATTGGTTGAAGAAAATATTACGAAACACCATCAATCCTGAGCATCCTTAATTCCCATTCCCTGTCTTGATTCTCTATTACAAATATGCGGACCTGTACAGAACCATTGCCGTTTTTTGGGAGTACATAGGTGAGATATAATGACATATCACCGGCGAATCGGGCGGGTAAGCCCTGTTCAGGTGTTGGCCAGGTTTCAATATTAAGCTGTTGAAGTTTTTCCAGTTCATCCTGTATTGGGCTGACCCTCGTGCTTTGCATAAAAATCCTTGCGAGCCAGTTCGGTCTATGGACTCTGAAACGTGATTCATAAGTGTTGGGGAATATCTCTTGTACTGCCTGAATGTTACCATTTTCAAGCTCGTATAATACGGGTTTTGCCAGCTCCAAAATACTTTCAGCGTCATTGTCCTGCAATTCAACGATTTGATCCGGTTCGGGTACCCTCAATTTTGCAGAAGCTATCAGCCAGTCATCTTCCGGTCTGTAAAGCTCAAAATGGTCGTTCCAAACTGTGCCGCTTGCACATCTTGCCTCGACGGAGAAGCTCACCTGGCCAATACTTGTCAGGTGCTGCCAATGTAATCGTCTTACTACGTCGTCTAAATTCAAATGCTCGTATCCTGTAAGTTCAGGAATCCAGGTAGCGCGCTTAATATTTTTGTAAACTTGATGCCGTTGATGAAATGGTCCTCCACGATGAACTGAACTCCGCATTATGGCATCATAATCGGCTTCCTGAACAAGTTTTTCGAATTTGTTCATAAATGTTATGATACTGCTGCGTTGTGTCTCCGCCCATCTATGGGTGCTTTGGTTGGGAGCAGGTTCAGGACCTGATTTGCAACCAATAGAAAGTGACACGATAACAACGCAGATGCTGATGATTTTAATTAAGTAAGTGATTTTCCGCATGACCAATTATCTCCAACTCTAATGGAAGTAGTTCGTTATAAAAAGCTTTTTGCTGTAAGTGAGCTGCAAGTTGTTTTCATGAAAAAGTTGTCATTAATTAATAGGTAAGTCCTCAGTAAACCACGTCATTCCCGGGAGCGTTGACGTCTGGTCCCAGCGGGCACATCGACGTTTCCGACAACGGCAAACGGCAGTCTCAGAATCCATATTTAGAATAGAAATGAGACATGGTTCATTGAGGCCTTACCATTATAGTAAACATAACAGAGAACCCTGTCAACTCATCTCCGCCGGCATGGAACACGATGAGATGCTGCGTGCAGTGATTTTTATGAAAGACTCCAGTATTATAAACCTTGCAGTTCGCGTTTTCAAATAACACCATTAATTCTTGACATAACTTCTTCATTCCCTGATAATAATACAATGCGAATTTTCAATTGAGGTGTGGTATGAGAATGGAACGAAATATAGTGTTGGGTGTAACCGGGTCAATTGCGGCGTATAAGGCATGTAATCTATTGCGCGAATTGATGAAGGCTGGTTGTGATGTGCGGGTGGTGATGACGGATTCGGCGCAAAAACTCGTAACGCCGACTACTTTTCATTCACTCTCGGGCAACCCCGTATCAGTTTCTATATGGCATCCGCAGCACCAAGCGAATTTGGAGCATATCCGGCTTGCCGAATGGGCGGACTGTATGGTGGTGGCACCTGCAACGGCAAATATAGTCGGCAAGTTCGCCGGCGGCATTGCCGATGATATGTTAAGCACCTTATGGCTTGCTTTTCCGGGTAGAAAGCTCATAGCTCCGGCCATGAACGACAATATGTGGGCGCATGAGGCGGTGCGGCGGAATGTGAAGATATTGAGAGATAACCAGTCGGTAACGGTCGTAGAACCGGCTCCAGGCCGCCTGGCAAGTGGTAAAATGGGGGGGCAGGGTCGTCTCGCCCCCATCGAAGATATATTCAAAGCCGTTGTAGAGTTGCTTAGTGAGTAAAAATTATTTATCAGAGGGATTTACAGTTGAGTAATCAAAGAGATAGTGTGCAAGTGTTAGTTAAGCGCAAAGAAGGATGCGAGGATTTGGATTTGCCAAGGTATATGAGTTCGGGATCCAGCGGGATGGACCTGTATGCAGCAGTGGACGGTGCGGTGGAAATCGAGCCCGGGAAGGTTCAGCTTATACCGACCGGTATACATATAGCGCTGCCGCAGGGGTATGAGGTGCAGGTGCGCCCGCGCAGCGGCCTGGCGCTTAAGAACGGAGTGACTGTCCTGAACGCGCCCGGGACGGTAGACAGCGACTACAGAAACGAGGTCGGGGTGATCCTGGCAAATTTAGGCCAAAAGGCGTTTACCGTCGAGCGCGGGATGCGCATCGCTCAAATGGTTGTTGCCGAAACATGCAAGGCCGAGTTATGCGAAGTGGACGAACTAAGTTCAACACAACGCGGCTTGGGCGGCTTCGGCTCGACCGGGGTGTGAGAAATACTTCCTGTATCCTATACGCACGTATCGTCAACTGCTTCACATAGAAATCGAGGAGAGGTATCGATGTCCGATCAGCGTGAACGTGTTATGAAGGCTTTTGCGCATGAAGTACCCGATCGCACCCCATTATTTGAGATATTCCAGCCCTTTCATCCCATCTACTGGGATATAGCGGGACGTAACGTCGCCACCGATCATCAGATGGCGTGGCATGCGATGGCCGATGGGCTCCCTCAGCATGAAATGGACGAGGCCAGCGCCCGTGCCCAGTTTGCGGTCTGCAAGTTTTTTGAGCTGGATATGGTGAGGCTCAGCAGCGCGCCGAAGGTTGAACCCCGGCCGGTCACGATCGATTCTCAATCCTGGGAACGGGGCGGCATTCGGTATGCGCTGAATCCCCAGACCAGGCTGGTTGTCCCTCAAGATCCTAACGCGAATCTTGCCGATTCACAGAAAGCCGACCCTGCGAGCTACCGTCAGGAGATTGAAGAGCTTAAAAACGCTCCCGTTCCGCAGCCCGGGGGGGTGGGCCCGGTTTTCCGGCGTGTGCGGGAGCTGGCTGCCAGTGAGGGTATCGACTGGGTTTACATGGCTGAAATCGGTGCGGGGACAGCGGTGGCCTTCTGGCCGCCTTTCTTTTTGATGTGGATTATTCAGGAACCCGGATTGGTGAGAGACTGGCTGGAGATACAGAAAGCACGCGTCTTCCCGGTCACCGAAGCCATGATTGAAAACGGATACGATGTCGTGGCGCTGGGCGGGGATGTGAGCTGCGATAAAGGTCCTTTTATCAGCCCGAATCACTACAGAGAATTTATCCTCCCCGTGATTCAGGAACATGTGGAGCTTGTTCACCGCAAGGGAGCGAAAGCCGTATATACCAGCGACGGCAGTCACTGGCCGATTGCCGATATGATGTTCAGGGAATCTCAGGTCGACGGGTACAAGGAGGTTGATTACGCTGCCGGGATGACCATGGAAAGCCTGGCGGAGGCCGGTTATGACCGGGAAATATGCATTATCGGCAACATTGATGCCCGTCACACCCTGTGTCATGCATCCCCTGCGGAAGTCAGAAAATTTGTGTTGCACTGCCTGGAGCAGGGTCAAAAATCACCGGGCGGCCATATCCTTCACGCCAGCCACAGTGTTCATGAAGACGTGAAGGTGGAGAATTATTACGCGGCGGTCGGAGCTTACCGCGAGTTTTTCGGACTGAAGCCGCTCCCCGGCTTCAAAAAGACGATTGAGGCTAGTGGAATGGACCACTAGGGGCCCGGCCGAAAAGGTGCAGGCGGAAGTATGACAGGCATCTTGCCTGTCCTGTGCGCACGCAGGGATGCGTGCTATACGAATGACAGGCATCCTTGCCTGTTGCCTTTTGAATTTTTTCGAAAGGTGAGCACACCGTCAACTGCGCATTGCTGGCCGGGACGCACGCAGGGATGC
>PUNP01000950.1 GCA_003551785.1 Candidatus Brocadiaceae bacterium
CATGTGCAGCGCCGCAGTGCCGCTGTTGCAGAAAAGGGCATGTTTTGCCTCAGCCCATTCGGCAAACTCCGCATCAAGCTTTTTATACTGTTCACCATGCGTATGTACGTTGCTTTCGAGCGCCTTGATAGCTAACTCCTTGTCATAATCATTGACCGGCGGCCAGGGTTTTTGTAAACCCTTCGGGACAGTTCTTTTTCCACCTTTAATAGCTAATTCAGCCATAATGAGTTACTCCTTAAAATGAAAACTTGTCATATTTTTTTAACGTTTTTTAATTATATCAGTTTGCATTTTTTTTTCATATAGGTAAAATAAAGAATCATATGGAAAAAATAACGGAAAAGAAATGGTCGGATTGGGGTTTGTCGGTCTGGATTCGTGAAGCAATTGCCGCTATAGCGACTTGCAGCACATCCAACTTGCATATCCCGGAAAATAATTCGTATTTAAAAAATAACTATAGTGCCGAAATACAAGGCGGGCACCGATTCCAAGAAATTCATTCTCATCAAAGATCGGAGGTAGCCATATGTAACGGCGGAAATGCGCTTATGGAATTGAAGGACGGCGTTTTACATCTGCCATACCCCTCTGCTATAGTCTTTCGACCACATATCATGCACTGTCATGCGGGGCGATCCGATTGGGATATGCATAGCACTTTGTGGTTAATATTTTCCGGCGATAAGCTGCTTATCAATAATCTCGTTTATCACCCAGCGGGGCGCTGGAACAGTGCAGGAAGCTTTTATCGCAAAGGAGACAGTATTGAAAATTTTAAGGAAAAACTGTGTTCAGAAGAGTTCTGTAAACGTTGCAATGGCAAGGAACTCTTCAGAACGGAGCTTCTGGACCTGCTCAACAGTTCATATCAGCATCTGGCCAGGACTGAAATAGCTGAGGGCGCTACCGATAATTCGGCCTCTCATGCCCACCTTAACCGGTATGTCGCCGATTATCTTGAAGATAATTATAGCCAATACATTACGCTTAAATTTTTAGGACAAATTGCACGGCTCAGCCCCAATCATCTTAACTTTTTGTTTAAAAAGCAGTATGGAATGACTATATATGCTTACTTGATTAAATGCAGGATGGAGGCTGCTCTGGAATATCTTCAAACAGATAACCTGAAAGTAAAACAGGTGGCGCTGGAAGTCGGCTATGACGACCCGTTATATTTCAGCCGTGCCTTCAAAAAATACTTCGGCTTCTGGCCTACGGAAGTAGCGGATGCGTGAATATGGAGGGCAGAGGGCAGAGAGCTAAAGGCATAGGCAGAGTCACGAAGTCACGGAGTCACGGAGTCACCAAGTCACAAAGATGGCAACAAGCTGGTATCTTGCCGTAAGGCGGCTTTCAGCACAACTGCAAGCCCCTACCTCTTCCCATTCCCCGCAAGTCTCCTTAAAAGTTCCAAATTCTGCCTGACCAGTACGTCGTCGATGTTATCCGCCAGCAGATAGGGGCTCACCGCTTTGCCTACCCAGGTCTCATAACCACCCCGATGCCGAGCTTCACGGGTTGGCAGATACCCCAAAGCCCCGTTCGACACGCTGCAGCACAGTGTGTGCTGGAAGGGGCTGTCGGTCCTTATGCGGAGCGAGATGCCGGCAAACATCTCACCGGGCATCGGCACAATCGCGAGGGGGCCGATCGCCGTGAGCGTTTGTGGAAATTGATGCGCGCTGACTGGCTCGGTTTCAAGAGCTTCCAGGACAGCTTTGTTGTGTTTGTATAAACACATAGGCGTGCCCCATTCATCTTTTTGGGGTTCCCATTTTTCCACTTCTTTTTCAGCCTCTTCTTTTGATGGTAACGGTGCATAAGGGAGTTGCAGGGTGTCGGATTCCAACTTGAGTCCCAGCTCGCTGCGCCATTCTTTAATCGAAATTAAAGCCCGTATAGCATCGGTTGCGCCACGATAGCCCACTTCTCTTACCGCATGGATGCCGTCGCCCCCGCCGGCAGAAAGACCGGCGCCCGTGCGAATATTCGTTCGCGGTCCCACGTCGCCAATCGCGCCGTTGATGAAGAATACCGGCACACCAAACTGCGACTCTACCCTGTCCTTCATCACACCGCACCAGTCCCTGGAGACGATTCTGTTGTTCCCCATAGCAGTGCAGTGCGCACCGTAGTGTACAATGATACCGGCGTCCTCCTTGTCATTTTTGAAATGGGCAACCGTCATTGTGGGGTCGAACGGGTCCTGGGGCGAACCCATAAAGCCGCCGAGCCCACCGTCCTCGTTGACTCCTCTGCGGTTCACTCCAACGAGGCTTTCTGTCGTTGCAAAACCTGTTGATACGGGGCGGAGGTTGGCTTGTGCACGTTCAACGGCGCTAACGATAGCCGGCGTTACTTTATCAACATACTCGTGTTCCATATCGCCCCAGCCCCAAAAGTTCAGGGTGTTGGGGACGGAATGTGAATGTGTAGTGCAAACAGTGATATTTTCAGGTGGTATGGGTACCTTTTTATTGATCTCAGAGCGCAATTTATTGACTAACCTTTCTTCCGCACATATCCAGTCGAGGTTGAGCAAAGCTGCATGGGTGTCGTTCTGCTCGAGCACAACAGCGGTGCAGTGGAGGTTATCCAGTATCTCTTCGGCTGGCCGCTCCTTCACACCGTAGCCGCCCAGGCGCACGCCGAGCTCGGGTGTTATATCTGTTCGTCCGAATCCTGCTTTTAATCTTTTGTTTTTCACTTTTTCACCTCATAGAGTATCATTTCATTTCAATCCAGCGGCGAAACCTGTAGTTTCCCGCGCTTTTTCTTAAAAGCCGAAAACACCCCCCGAAAAATGCCGCTAAGGCGCTTTTTAGGAGTATGGTGGTGTCTAAATCATTAATATTAATATACTTGCCGTGGTTAAACCAAAATATAATCATTGAAAGCAGGTCATTGGCATTAAGCCCTTTAGGCGTGCCCACCAGAAAAGCGTCCCAACCGGCTTCGTCCAGATATGCATCATGCATTCTGATTAACTGACGTGACCAGCGGCTCTGCGGATCGTGCCGGAAAGGGGAGGGCCGGTTGAAGTCAACCACCCGTTGATCAAACCAGATCGTTCTGTCATCGAATTGCAGGTCGCCACCGAGGCAGTTCAGCCAGCCGGCCATTGTCATTCCGCCTGGTATGGCCTCGCCTCCATACCAGGTAGAGAGCATCTCGCGCCGCAGAGCAGACAGCCGATAATCCGCATCCGTCCATCGTGCTTCCGCATCGACCGGTTCTGGGATATCAGGGGCCGCTACATCGAGCGGCGCCCTGATGTCGATACAGGGCCGGTCGAGCATCTCGCCGTTCCACATATAGGCGTATCTTTCTGCTGCCTCTTCCCAGTCTGATTTATATCTCATGGTCATGCTTTCCCCAGCAGCGCCATCATGATCAGACGATCAAGCGCTTCGTAATCGCGTTCGGCAATTAACTCGTCGATCTTACCCTGGTCAAGACCGCGGCTGACTTCGAGCAGTTCAAGGAACATCTCGCGACTGTTACTCAAATGCCGTGTGGCGACGTCGCCTTTCTGCGTGCGCATCGCCTTGACATCAAGCCCGACCCACTCGCCGCGCTTGCCGTAATCATGCCTGTCCAGTATCCGCACCTGGTTGAACGCACGGCGCAGGTCAACGCTGCCGAACGACTTGTCCTGATCGAACTTCAACCCGTTCTGATCGTTCAGATGAACCGTCCAGAGTTTATCAAACGCCAGCGCGAATCCCATTTCATCCGATGGGTCCATACCGGCCAGTATGGCGTGCGCACTCTCGATGTTCACGCCCACTCTATCAGGATCGCTGGTCAGCGCGGCTATAGCCAGAGCATGACCGGTCGTGGGGAGGAAAGCGTGGTCCATCGGTTCATTGGGTTTCGGCTCGATGGCGATACGTATATTCGGGTCGGCTTCGAGCATACCGTCGATGGCTTCGACAAGACGGTCGGTAGCTACTTTAGAGTCTTTTGCTTCCCTGATATACGTCCCCTCGCGCGCCAGCCACAGGACGATGAGGTCGGTATCGAGCGCCCGGGCTATATCAACGGACAGGCGGCTGCGATCATGGGCGTAATCTCTGACCTTTGGGTCGTTAGCTGTGTAGGCTCCGTCGATGGTGCGCGGGTCTTCCCAGAGCCTGGGAGCGACAAATTCCGCTTCCAGTCCGTTGTCTTTGAGCGTCTGGCCCATCTTCTCCGCTTCCTCAACGGCCTGGGCGTGCGCGAGGTCGTTTAAATTCGGCACCGCGTCGTCGTCGTGGAACTGAACGCCGTCGAAGCCGAGTTTTTTGAACATAGCGAGTTTTTTGTTGAACGGTATGCTTTCCCGAACGGGGGGGCCGAACGGATCGGCGCCTTCATGGATGTTCCATGGTCCGAATGTGAATCTGAATTTTCCTGCCATTTTCCTGCCTCCGAGTAAGAAGTAATTGTTAGAACCGGGCAGCAAAACACAACGTTTAACTGCGGTTTTGCTGCATTCACTTTGAGTTATCCAATTTTATTTACAGCAGCACCCACATCCACAATCTGTTTTAAATACGCGTTTTATAATGTCATCATTAGAGAGCTTAATGCCTGGCTCAATACCGTGTACTGTTTTCAGGTAAAGTGCGCTGCACATTGCCTCCAGTCGCGGATGCTGACGCGGATTGTCGATTTCGATAGCGCCGGTAACGACGTCATCAGTCGGCTGTGCTTTTTCCCGGATAATTGAAAAAATCTCTTCGAACGGCGTATCGATTTCCGGGTCGGCGCAGTTAACAAATCCTCCGTAAAGTCCGCTTCCTTTTTCGGCTTTGCTGCTCCATATATCGCGCTCCGGCCTATAGGCGTCACCGGCGTGCTGCGAGTCGAAAGCCGTTATGCGTGCTTTAATGTGGAAATGATTGCCGATAAGCGGCGCGTATTCGTCGAGTATATCCAGGTATTCGTCGCCCATACCGTGGCAATGGCCGGTATCGGGCCCCCAGCGCAAGGCAGGTTCGTCCTCGGCTCCCAGGGCGTCGAGGTAGCGGCGCACCTGATCGGCGGTTTCGCAGTCTCCGTCGTAATGGTTGTGCAGGCAGCACTGGAACCCGGGCCTTTTCTCATCGGCATAGCGCGCAAGCTCCGCCCAGGTATTAATCACATCTTTCGTGTCGCCATCGGCGATCCCGCCGGGTGGGTGCAGCACAGCGCGCGTCATATCGGGGAAAAATCTCAGGAAGTGATCTATTTTTTTCTTCGTCTCTTCAAGGAAACGTGGGTTGTCTTTGCCCACCTGCCCGCTGCCGATGTAGGTGGCGATGACTTTGGTTTCCGGCGGCAGCATGGAAAGAGTTTGTTTTAGTGTCTCTTCATCCAGAAAGCGCTCGCCGGAGCGGCTTTCTGGGTCGAGTACGCCTTCGGGTATCTCGACTTCGTTGATTCCCGACGCCAGAAAATCCCGCGCCATGTCACTGATTTTGTCCGGATTGAAGTTGAAGAGACGCTTGGTTGCGTAGTTGGTCGATGTAATAGCCTGCCCGATCGGTCGTATGTTATTCATATTTTGTCTCCTGAAAATTTTTGAACGTTGCGATAAAAAATGTTTCTTCTGTCTTCGTCGGTTATATCGGCAGCGAGGACACCGCCGATGCAATAATACTTTATGTGATAGGGCTCACCAGCGCCTTCTGAAGCCCGTGCTTGCCGAGCCGCATGAGCACGTCATGTCGGCTCAGGGCCGGATGATAGGTTCCCGTCTTCGGGGTTCCGGGCGAAAAATTAACATCATAGAACTTGACATTACTCACAGGTCCCTCCCGGCTTTGACACACGCCTCTATGCGTTCATTGATGTCGCTCTGCGACCAGTCGGGATGGAGGGAGATGAGGACCGATGTTCGCAGGATGTCGAGGGTTTTTGGGCACATGTCCTTCGTATAATGGGCGTTCAGGGCCTGATTGTCCGGCAGGTTGAACGGATCGAGCGCCGGATGATGTGCGCCTCTTTTTTCCAGGATCGGTTCCCAGTTGACATAGACGTGTTTTCCCGTATCTATTGGCAGTCCTCCGTGAACTCCTTCGGCTTGGGCGAACCGGCGGGCGGTTTCTTCGCTCTCGAAAGACAGCCCCAAGGTCGTGCCGCAGTCACCTTCTGCATCATTGGACGGTATAAGTGTCAGATTTGATTCACCATCCAAACCGGCCGACATCTGCTTTTTGGCTTTTCTGAGATCGGCCAGGATGCCTTCAAGCCTTTGCAGCTGCACCCTCAGCACCGCACCTATGAGTTCGCCCACCCGGTTCTGGACGCCGATAAAGGTCGGTGTGGTAAGGTCTTCGGCATAAGGCCTGAAGGTTGCCCCCCCGTCGTGGTATATGAGCGCTCTTTCATAGACTTTCCGATCATCCGTGACCAGACAGCCGGCGTCTCCCGCTGATAAAATTTTATAATCATTGAAGCTGAAGGCACCGGCATTGCCCCACGAGCCGAGCCGGGCACCTTGACAGCTGCCGCCGTCGGCCTGGCATGCATCTTCCAGGATCAGCAGGTTATGTTTTTCAGCGATTGCCTTCAAGCGTTCCATATCGGAGGGGAACCCCTGCATATGCACGGGCATTATCGCCTTTGTATATGTGCTGATTTTATTTTCGACATCCTCCGGGTCGATGGTTAAGGTGGCGTCAATCTCTGTGATGACCGGTATTGCCCCGACAGCAAGGACGGCTATAGCCGAGGCCATGAACGTGTACCCCGGCACGATCACTTCGTCACCCGGCCCGACGCCCAACCCCACCAGTCCGGCGATGAGTGCCGATGTGCCGCCGTTCACGCATAGAGCGTATTTCCTGCCGACGGTATCGGCCCATTCCTTTTCAAAGTTTTCCACAGCCAGGTGGGGGCTGCCTACTCTGAAAAGTTTCCCACCTTCGATGACTTTAGCCAATTCGTTTACTTCTTCTTGTCCAATACGATACATTTTAATTCTCCGCTAATTTATTCGTGTGTTTATCGGATGATTCAAACGTCTCTTTTAATGTAGAATTATCCCGTTTAGGAGTCTAAATATTCTCCACTTCATCAATATTGTTAAGCACCTTATGATAGGCTTCGGCAACGGCCTCGGCTAACTCCAATCCATTCGGTGGTCGCAGCGGCATCGTCATCCCGGTGTGCCATGCGCAGTGTTTAAGTGCGGTAGGGAACTGACTGAGATCGTAATCAACGTCCGACCCGCTCTGCGCCCATGGACTGCCTTTACCGTAGGCGTTTTTAGCGGCAATAGCTGTCATCTCCGGTACCGGCCACCCCTGCCAGACACTGGTCTCAACGCCTTCCGCTTGCAGCGCTTGCATAAGTTTATTGCGAAACTCGGCGGCATCGTTTTCATGTCCCAGTTCCTGCATATCGAATCGCACGGTATA
>PUNP01000522.1 GCA_003551785.1 Candidatus Brocadiaceae bacterium
ATGTTTTAGGATAAACCCATGGACTTCATTGATATTATTGAGGTAGGAGTTGCAGAAACCAGACATTTCGGCGGTGTACTCCTTACCGGTATCGGGTTGGAATAATTTAAATTGCGAATTATCTTTCACTATTCTTATTGGTTTTCTCGGCACTCCGAGTCCGATTTCGACTTCAGGGCATACCGGGGTAATGTCGCAGAACTCAGAGAGTTTACGCACGTAAGGGGCGGGGATAACGGCGCCGTTATATCGGCAGCTTGCGAATCCGAGGCATTTACTGCACACGATCTTAGGTCGTATTGATTTGTACATTTATTCTCTCGATTAATAATTGACAGAGCACAGATTCCTCAGTTTCTCAGCGGCTTTGCCGCTTTGTATAGCCTCATCGGCAAGATGTATTCCCTTTTCAATAGTATCAGCTTTTCCGCCGACGTATATGGCCGCACCGGCATTGAGCAGCACTATATCCCTATGCGGGCACTTTTGGGCGGCAAGGATTTTTCGGATAATAGCGGCGCTTTCTTCTGCATTATTGACTTTTATATCGTCAATATTACCCGGTTCCATCCCGAAATCTTCCGGTTTTAAGGAATAGGTTTTAATTACAGAATTTTTTAACTCAGCAACTGAAGTTGGGGCAAAAGAACTTATCTCGTCTAATCCGTCAGAGCTGTGAACGACCATGGCGTGTAGGGCTCCGAGGTTTTTGAGCACACCTGCCACCGGTTCCAATAAATCCGCGTTATATAACCCGAGCAGTTGTCTTTTCACGCCCGCGGGATTAGTTAAAGGGCCTAAGATATTGAAAACGGTGCGCACACCCAATTCACGCCGGGGGCCGATAGCGTATTTCATGGCTTTATGCAGCAGCGGGGCAAACAAAAAACCTATACCGTTGTCAGCAATGCTTTTCTCTACAGCGGTGATAGGGGCTTCAATATTGACGCCTAATTCCTGGAGTACATCCGCACTTCCGCTGGAGCTTGAGACGCTTCTGTTACCGTGCTTGGCAACACTTATGCCCGCAGCTGCGGCGACCACTGCAGAAACGGTTGAGACGTTAAATGTGCCTTTCGTATCGCCTCCGGTGCCGCACGTATCAACAGCATCGATATCACCGATATTAATATGAGTGGCGGCACTGCGCATAGCCAGGGCGAAGCCGGTAATCTCGTCAACAGTTTCACCTTTCATCCGCATACCAATTAAGAAGGCGGCTATCTGAGCATCTGTAGCTTTTCCTGACATTATCATCGTCATGGCAGCCTGAGCTTCGTCCAAACTGAGATTATGTCCTTCTAATATTTTACCCAAAATATTCTTCATCAAATACCTCAATAAATTTGAAGTAAAGGTAAATTTTTATTCAAAGCCTCATAAGCCGAACATCCTGTTTGGTGAATGTGGGTTACTGCTAATGCACGAAAAGGCAATAAAAGGTTCGTAGTGAGTCCTTTCAAGGGCTCCGGAGTCCGGAAATCGATACGCGCTCCCCTGGACGCTTGAAAGCGTCCACTACGAGCCGGGTTTTCGGCCAAGCTGCTGGCGACTTAGGAGCGTTTTTCTGTAAATATGCAGTTCCGGGGAGAATTCCAGTTATCTGGTCTCAATAATTTCCCCGGTGTCGAGTTTAAGCTCTTTATCCATAGCCGGGAACGATTCCGGCGTATGCGTGACGATTAGCATGGTTCGTCCCTTTGCTATCTTTTTCAGATTACGCATGACAATCTCTTGTGATTCGGTGTCGAGGACTCCTAAAGCCTCATCCAGAATAAAAATACTGGGATTTTTAAGAAACGCTCTGGCGAGTCCTATTCGCTGCTGTTCACCGGTTGACAACTGGACCCCGCCCTCACCTAAGATGGTGTCATATTTTTGTGGAAGTCTTTCGATAAACTCATGAGCATTAGAAAACTTGGCTGCGGCTTTTACAGCGGCTTTATCGGCATCCGGCCTGGCATAACGAATATTTTCGATGACGGAGATGTTAAAGATGAATGTTTTCTGAAAGACGAAACCGATTTGTGCGCGGAGTGCCCTTAAGGAATACTGTTTATTGTCAAGGCCGTCGATCCAAATTTTGCCGGCAACCGGATCGTAAAACCGGGGTATGAGGTTGAGCAGGGTCGATTTGCCGCAGCCGCTCGGGCCGGATATAAGCACGTGTTCGCCGGCGTTTATTTTAAAGTTTAATCCTGAAAACAGCATTTGGTCGTTAAAAGACGTCGGATAAGACACTCCCGAATCTTGAGGCTGTTGATATATCTCCTCGAACAGCGGATCGATTTCATTATAGGAAAAGGCAACATTTTTCATTTCAATATTTCCGAAATTAATGCGATAATCTTTCGCGTCCGGCAGCTCTTTCACATCAGGGACAGTACCTAAAATATCATATACCCTGTCGAAAGAAGCTTTGGCGGAAGAAAATTTGCCTAAATCCGAGACCAACATAATAACTTCCGGATACAGCATACCGATATACGCGTAAAATGCTACGAACTCCGCCGTGGAAAGGGTAAACCGGTCACTAAAAACCATGTAACCGCCGAAGAGGAAAAGTATCATTAACCCTAAACCGGCAACCATATCGGCGGAAACCTTTTGCAGCAGGTAAAAACGGCGCTCTTTGAGTTTTGCTTCCATCCCTTTCTGCATCGAAAAGGCAAATTTTTCCTGCTCTTTTCTTTCCGAAGCGGCAGACTTCAATGTTTCAATACCTGAAAACTGCTCTATCAGGTTGCCGCTCACGTTGGCTACCTCGCCCTTGGCTTCCTTTGCCGATTCCGTTATTGCAATGCGAAAGAAACGGTAAATAAGTATATCAAGCGGAAGCAATACCAATGCTACGGCGGCCAATAGGGGGTTGAGCAGTATGATGATAATTACGCCAACAATTACCATCAGTGCATTTAAAAAAAGCTTGATGAATTCGCTGGAAATAAATTCTTTTATCGACTCTACATCCTGTATCAGGCGACTGGAAATTTTGCCGGGTTTATTATGCTGATAATAGGATATGGACAGCCGGTGCAGGTGGGTCATTAACGCTACACGCAGATCGAATGCTATTCGCTCGGCCAGGCTGACAATCCGGTGTTTGGTAAAAAAATAGCAGGCATTTTTCACTATATACACAAAGACTAACCCTATGGAAATGAATATTAAGGCGTTATAGTTGTCCCCCGCCTCAATAGTGTCAACAGCCAGCTTAAGTGCATAGGGCACTGACATGTTGAGCCATGAGAGTATTATCGACAGCACAACCACAAATATAAACGTCAGCTTATGCGGACTGAGGAAATAGAAAAATTCCCGAAGCACGGACGTGCTTTTATTATCATTTTCATTGGGTGGCATTGTTTGTGGGATTAGTAAAATGATTTCCCATAAAATGGTCGATAAATTCAACAGCGGGATTCAATGCCCGGAGTGTGAGGGTCTTTGCTGCCGGCTTTTCCCGTATAAGCTCGGCCAGGGGGGGGCTTAACTGGTAATAGGCATTGACGGCCGAGACACCTGTCGGCGAGTTGAGCAGCACCCGGTCACGCCAATTTCTAAGAATGTTGACTTTATGAACCGAGCCGCTTCCGTAGGCTGCGGTGGCGATGAAACAATCGGAACTGCCCGGCCCGCCATCAGGGTGACGGAAACTGGCGCTGACTTCCGTTGTCTCATCGGGGTCGACAGTGATGATTTTGTTGCCGGGAGGGGGGAATTCACGGTCAGCGTCGATCTCCAGTTCCCGGGGGATATTCCCCCAGTCGAATGCTAATTCATACTCTCCGGCTTCCAGGGCGATGGTGGAATGGCTGCGGTTATTTCGACTTGGTGTAAAAGGAGCATCTTTATCATCAATCCTCTGTTCTATTTCCCATATTGCGTATTTGCGTGCAACATCAGGGGCAAGCCTGACAGTAAGCATACCGCCTTCGACATCGTAAACCGCTTTTACCGTATGATGTTCATCTTTCAGGTCAAAAGTCAGAATACGATCACCTTTAGGCTGGGGCGTCCCATCAATTTCCCATTGCTTGAAGGTATAGCCCGGTATTTCCAGATCCTCTCCGCGCGGGGCAACTAAATGGACCTGTTTGTCCGGGATAATGCCGTCTTTATAGCCGGATAACTCATATTCTGTTGTCCCCCCATGTCCGGTTATCGATGCGACTTCCAGCGGGCCGGGGTAGGATGATTTTACCCGCAGATGAAAAGGCCATTCCGGCTCATAAACGGCGGTCATCGTGACATCATCATTAATGTTGAACGAGACGGTATTGGAACCATCCCCAAACGATTCATCGTCTTTCCGCCATTCGCGGAATAAGTAATCGCCGGGAGTACCGGTATGCACCGAAGGCGCGGTTAATTTGATATGTGATTCAGGGTCGTCGATAGTTACGGGGGAGTCTTTATATTCTCCATCAATAATGATGGTCACAGAAACATCCTCTGGCAATGTCCTTACTTTGAGTTCATAATCGACATACACATCAAAATCCTGGGATGTTTTAGAAATGTTGTTATGGGTAAATTCTAAATTGTAAGTACCGACTTCCTCAATAGCCAACCTGTTGAATGTAGCTTCTCCGTTTTCGTTTGTTATTACTTGAGTTATGCTGCGGGGAGTAAAATTACCGGTGATCAGTCTAACTTCTATAGTTTTTTGCGGAACAGGATTATCGTATTTGTCACGGAGTTGAACCTTTGGGGGAGGGGCAATATTTCTGTCAGGTTTAGTTCTACCGGGTTCCGGATCAATAATGAAAGAATCTGCTTGCGCCGGTGTAACGGTGATGTCAAAAGATTGAGTTTTTCCATCTAATCGAGAGTCACCTGCAGACCATGTGAAAGTTATCTCAAATGGTCCCGCTTCGAGATTCCGGTAATTAAATTTACCCTCAGATTCGCCGTCAGGGATGACAACGCTGCCTTTAGTTGTTGCGTGATCACCAGTGGTTGCGATATCGAAAGTCGTATCCTGATCGACATCCATAGGTTCATAATTCAGATCATCATCCCGTATATTGACGCTCAGGGTCAATTCTTTTGTGCCCGCTGTCATCTCTAATGGAGATAACTCCAAAAGAGTAGATTCATCGCTGTAAACGTTGGAACCCAGCATTAGAAACATTACAGAGAGGGTTACAAGACAATATATGGCCTTGCAATGTATTGTCAGGTTTATCCTTGAATTAAGTCCTGCATTGTGTATGGCGGTTTTTTGGAAATCCATTTTTTTATCTCCTGATAACAATTGATTTATTGGCATATGATATTTTTCACCTATAAACTACTGAGTCCAAGTGAATTACTTGGTAAATTTCAATCTTCAATAAACTTCTGAATTTCCTCAATATAATTTTTCAGAGTTTCCTCAAACTCGGCATAATAGAAATGGCTGTGATAAAAAGGTTCAGCGGCGCCGCGGTCGATCAGGTATGATCTGCCCAATTCCGGATCGAACTCCGGTATTGCTATTCTGCGCCCGACCTGGAAGTTTTCCAATCGCTGAATGGCCTCTCTGTCGTTAATATTCAGCATTTCTCGAACGACGATAGCGGTTTGCAGCCGTTCAAGCTCACGCCTGTTGCTTATCATAAGAGCGATGCGCGGCCGGGTCAGGCCGTCCACTTGGCCGAGTTCGTGAAGTCTTTTTTCGGCTTCAGACTGGTTTCGGATATGTTCCATTCTGATTTCGGCGACCGGATAAGCGATTTCTGTATCGTGTTCCTCATGGTCAGGAACATCGAAGGTGATGTACATTACTTTCTTAGGATAACCTTTTTCCAGGTATTCTTCCACTGGAGTATCTCCAGCTAACTTGCTGAGCATTCTGGAGAGGGTGGAAACGCTGAATCCTGCCGGATCGTCTTTATTTTCGGTAAACATGATAAGCCTTCCGGGGTCGATATTCTTGTACAATTCCAGTTTACGAACGACGCTGTATAACATGCGGTTGATGACGGCACTTTCTCCGGGTATTGCTCCGTCAGCCACGGCATCAAAGGGAGGTTTTTGTGCCGCTTCGGGGTTTTTGTCGACAAAATCACGAGCTTTTTGCAATATCCGCTGGATTTCGGGTCGTGCCAGGACAAAGTCGAGGTCGTACACGTCTTCGGCTTTCAGGGTATAAGTTCCCCTGAACAGCTCGAGATCAAAAAAGTCAAACAAGTCACTGTCTTTGGGCATTATAGGCCTGTCGGAAGCCGTTGGCTTCAGTACTCTCGGGGTCAGGACGATGATCACTTCTCTTTTTTGCTGTTCTGAACGTTCACGTCGGAAAAGCCTTCCTAACAGCGGAATGTCACCAAGCAGAGGCACTTTTGACGTTGTCGTTTCTTTGTCTTCCCTTATTAAACCGCCAATGATGAAGGGGTGGTTATTGCGGATACGGGCGATAGTTTCCACGATGCGCCTTTCGATTTCAGGGGCGACATCAATATCTAAAAATTCCATGTATTCCAGGTCTTCACTGACTTCGGTCTGCACCTGGAGCGTGACCCATTCACCGGTGCGGTCAACTCTCGGTTTTATATTGAGAATTATTCCTACGTCTTCGTACCGGACATCAAAATCTATTCTGTCGGCGTCGAAGAAATCTTTGATTTCAAAAATCGGAATTTCTTTCATTATTTCGATTTTTGCATTCCGGTTATCCAGTGTCAGGACAGACGGAGCGGACAATACTTCGGCTACCCGATCATCAATCAGTGCACTTAACCTGGAACGAAAAAACTCAGGTGTTCCATCACCGGTCAGGCGGAGCATGGAAAAACCTAAATCCAATCCATCTTCATAAAAAAAAGAACCTGTTCGTTCACGTCTGAATCGGTCATCGCCTGTGAGTTGCGAACTGTCATCGCCTTCATACCAATCGTATTCCATTCCCAAGCGTTGTATACCACGTTCTGAAATCTCAACAACCATCGCTTCAATCTGAACCTGAGTCGCTTGTATATCTATTTTTTCATCCAGTAATTTTATCAGGTCAAGATACTCACGGCTGCCCTCCGTGCCTGGATCGTAGACGATCCCGATACGCTGATGCGGCGCGCCGTCACCGATACCGTCAAGACGTCCCTGGCCGACTACAGATACATTTTGTGAGTCGGGCATGGGGAATATCGCCGGGAGATCATGCTCACTGATAGGGAATTGTGGTTTGCCGACATTATAGCCGGCAGATCCCAATATATCCAGGCATTTTTCAGCTTCAAGGTAGCTTAATTGATGAAAGACTATTTCCAGCTCCTGACGTGTGAAACTGCGGGGTTCCTCTCCGTTTGCCATACTTATTATTA
>PUNP01000697.1 GCA_003551785.1 Candidatus Brocadiaceae bacterium
CACTTTCTAAATTACGGATTTGCGCACGCGCAGCACTGACTCTGGCCTGCTCTGGACGATCCATAATACGTGGCATGATGATCGTCCCCAGCACGCCCAAAATAACAACCACGACCATAAGCTCTACGAGGGTAAACCTGCTTCCCATTCTTTTACTGAATCCTCCCGTTATTTCATCCATTTCACACCTCAAATTATTAGAGATAAAAACATGCATATATCTTACCTGACTCCACCGTTCACTGTGCTGTTGGAGATGCTAAAACATCCACTGGAAACTTACGTTTATTATACTTTGACTAACCATATAAGTCAAGGAGTTCTCCGATTCCCGGACGAAAAACAGTTGCATTTTGTGCTCTAATGTTTTAATATCTTTATATTATGAGTATAAAAGTACTTCCAAAAATATTAGTGGATAAAATTGCGGCCGGCGAAGTTATTGAAAGACCTGCCTCGGTCGTAAAAGAACTGGTCGAAAACGCTGTTGACGCACAAGCCGCACGCATTGAAGTTGAATTGGAGAACGGAGGCGCGTTGCTTATCAGAGTAATTGACGACGGGAATGGGATACCTCCATCGGATTTACCCCTTGCCTTCCAAAGCCATGCCACGAGCAAACTGGAAGGTGAAGACGACCTTTTTGACATAAAAACGATGGGGTTCCGGGGCGAAGCGCTGTCGAGTATCGCATCGGTTGCGCAATGTAAAATTATCTCAAGAACTAAAAATCAAGAAGAAGGCTATGAAATAGGCGCTGAAGGCGGAAAACTGGGTGAAGTGAAGGTATGCGCGGCGCCTCAGGGCACCCAGATCGAAGTCCGAAATCTTTTTTACAACGTGCCCGTACGCCGGAAATTTTTAAAAACCCAGGCCACCGAGATGGCACACATCACTGAAACCGTCACCCGGCTGGCCCTGGCCAATCCGGAAATAGCCTTTACCCTCAAACATAACTCGCGTCGCGTTATCACCCTGCCCAGCGCACAAAACAGAAAACAGCGCCTGGGCGAGTTCTTCGGAGCAGAAATAGCTGATAATATCATACCTTTCAATGCTCAATTTCCCGCTGTCGACATAGAAGGTTACCTGCTGCCACCCGATATCAACCGCGCCAACACCAACATGCAATACACTTTTGTCAACAGGCGTTACATCAGGGAAAAAACTCTCATGCACGCCGTCAGTGAGGCATACAGAGGACTTATGCATAACCGAAGGCGCCCCGTCTGCTTCCTATTCCTTACTATCGACCCTAAAAACATCGACGTCAATGTACATCCGGCCAAAATTGAAGTGAAATTCCGGCAGAATCGCGAAATACATAATAACGTGCTCAAATCGATGAAAAAATGTCTCAGAGAAGCAAAATTAACGCCTCAGATGCAAGTCACTGAGGAGACTGAGCCTGGGTTTGAAACGAAACATGAAAATGTCAGAAATGCTATCGCTGATTTTTTTGGAAAACATAATAACGATTTCTCCGGTTCTTTTGACAAAAAACATCTATCTAATGAAAGCCATCAGCCACCTCACCCCGAAAAAGCCCCGCCTGCTATCAATAACCGCCGATTAGAGACAAATGAAAACGGGATTATAAGCTATAACGATAAATTCAGGCATGCTTCTCAGTTTCTCGACAGTTATATAGTTGAAGAATGCAGCGAGGGGATACGAATAATTGATCAACACGCCCTTCATGAGCGTATTTTATACGAAAAAATGAAACAAGACATGGGAGAGGGGCCGCTGGCAAGCCAGAAATTATTAGTTCCCGAATTAGTCGAACTGCCCGCCGCCGAGTTCTATGCCGTCATTGAGTTGAAACAGGATTTGCATAATTTCGGCATGGAAATTGACTCTTTCGGTGATGAAACGATAATTGTGCGTTCTTTCCCACAAATATTAGGTCGTTTCGATGGCACGGAATTCTTCCGCGACCTGCTGGACGAAGTGAACGGGCCGGAAGGGTTGAAGCGTATTGACTCAAAGCTGGATAAGCTGCTCATCGTTATGGCATGTAAGGGTGCCGTTAAAGCCGGTCAGCGACTGAGCGCAAATATGATGCGCGATATATTGCAAAAACGCAATGAGTTGGAACTCGATGACACTTGCCCCCACGGCCGCCCCACTACTATCCTGCTGTCCTCTCAACAGCTAAGAAAACAATTCAAGAGAATGTGAAATTTCTGAAAAATGCAATTAACCCAAATTGTGTCATTTGGCACACAGGCCAAAATGTGGTAAAAATTAACTATCTTTCCTTTTTTCGTGAGTCTTCTGCGCAGCACCACGGCGGTAGCCGCCACAGGGATCGTTTTCCCGATATTCCAGTTGACAGGAGCCGTCGGGTTGACATTCGGCATGGGCGCGGCCAGCGTCATCAGCATACGACTGGGCGAAGAGAGATTTGACGAAGCGCAAGAGGCTGGAGCTACCGCATTTTATTCCGCCCTCGTTATCGGCGTTCTTGTCTCGGCTCTCGGTGCATTGGCTATCTATCCATTACTGACAATGTTTGGAGCCACAGAGACAATTATTGAAGAAGCTTCCACCTACGGCCGTATAATTGTTGGCGGCTCTTTTTTCCTGATGCTCAGCATGGTGCTTAACAACCTGTTGCGCTCCGAAGGCGCTGCATTATATAGCAGTATAGGACAAATTCTCGGTGCCGTTTTGAATATTATACTGGATCCGATATTCATTTTTATTCTGGATATGGGGATTACGGGAGCAGCCGTGGCAACTGTAATATCCCATGCTTGCTCGGTAATGTTTCTTGCATGCTATTATATACATAACCGCGGCACTATTCAGCCACTCAGTGTGCGCAACGTGCGACTTCGCTGGTCAACCTACCGGGATATTATGCGGCTCGGGTTCCCAACCTTTGTACGCCAGGTGCTGGGCAGCGTTTCTTTCGGTATCCTGAACAATGCCGCCGGCGCCTTTGGCGACGCTGCGATTGCTGCGATAAGTATTACACTGCGAATTTTTATGCTGTTGTTGATGGCGATGATGGGACTCGCACAAGGGCTGCAGCCGCTCGCAGGCTACAATTACGGCGCCGGCCAAATGGCACGGGTACGCCGTGTAATGCGTATAGTTTTTACCAGCGCAATTGTGGTGGGAGCAGTGGCGGGGATGGCGGGGGGGATATGGGCTGACAACATCATGGAAGTGTTTGCCCCTCAGGACCAGGAAGCAATTGCCATGGGGACCATTTCAATACGCATGATGTCAGCGACGCTGATTCCTACATTGCTGGTTATCATGTTTGGGGGAGTCTTCCAGGCCACCGGCGACGGTCGTGCGGAGCTTATCCTGGCAGTCGGCCAGCAGGGTGTTTTTCTTATCCCGATGGTATTGCTCCTTCCGCATTTTTTCGGTCTGAAGGGAGTGTTTGCCGCTTTGCCAGCAGGGTTTTTCTGTGCTTTCTTGATCGGCATGTTACTTCTCAAGCACACGTATCGCAAACTTGATGAACGCGAAAGACAAATACTTTGATATTACCACCATTTGCCCCCTTCCAAAATGGTGTCACCAATTCAAAACAACAAATTCCAAAATGGTGTCACCAATTCAAAACAACAAATACAGCATAAACGGCCCATATCGTAACAGATTGAAAAAATCGGGAAGGGGGCCTGCATAAAAACGGCATTTTACATAATAGATGTATCCGCCGAATCCTTAGATGCGTTTACAGGGGGGGCATTTCAGGTTCTAAGGTTTTTGGGAAATTGTTTTATGAAAAAAGAAATAATGGAAGTTTAATTATTATGAAGGGTTGGGAAAATACGACTTGTGGTTCCATCTGCCCCTGTGCTCCGCGGAAACTCGAAATGTGCGCCAAGAAACCCAGGCTATTCACTCTTCGGAAAACAGGTAAACATCAGAAGCAGGAAATTTCAAAAATGCACTTTTGCCGCTATACCATTGTTGATCCGAAAAGACACCGGGGATTTTCACATTTACCGCCCCCCTGAAACACAAGCCGGGTGAATTCGGGGTCGTATTATTTTCCTCTAAAACAGCCTCAACTACAACTTCGCCCTCGCCGGCTTCAGGCTCATGCTCACTGAGCAAAGTATCCTGGAGCGGAATAACACAGTAAGCAGCACCTTCAGGTAAATCAGTAGCAGCGACAGGCGTATTGTTGAGATAAAAGACATTCTCCCCGGATTCACTCTTCACAACCCCTTGAGAAACATTCGCAAGTTGGAGAAACTGGGCGATAAAAAGATTCCGGGGGCGTTTAAATATCTCATCGGCAGGTGCGGCCTGTTCCACCCTCCCTGCTCGCATGACCATAATCATATCGCCCAGCGTTATCGCTTCCTCAAGCCGGTGACAGATGTGGATAATTGTCGCTTTAGTCTGTTCATGAATATCTTTGAGCCGTCTCATAAGTTCCCGACAAGTATTTTCATCAAGCGCGCTGAGAGGTTCATCCAGAACCATGATATCGGGTTTTATAGCCAGCGCACGCCCAAGAGCCACGCGCTGTCTCTCTCCGCCGGAAAGGTGAACGGGATAACGCCGGAGTAGATGGTCAATATCCAGCATATCAGCGACTTCCTCTACCCTGCGTTTAGCTTCCGCTTTATTCAAATTCCGGGCCTTCAGTCCAAAAGCGATGTTCTCCTCAACTGTCTTGAAGGGCAGCAGGGCATAATCCTGCGGCACATATCCGATCCTCCGTTTTGCAGGATCGGTCACAGTGACATCACGAACGCCGATATGAATCTTACCGGCATCGGGAATATTCAGTCCACACACTGTTTCGGCAAGCATTGTTTTCCCGCATCCCGTTGGCCCGAGCAGTATGAAATACTCACCGCTCCGCACACGGAATGAGACATTTTGCAGCATAAAATCACCAAGCGCCAAATTTACACCGTCCACACTCAGCGTATTTGAGTTTGTCACCATAATGATTTCCCCCCGGCCAGTTTTTTAAACAGCAGCAAGGCCAGCATAGCAAAAAGCACCATGACCATAGTGATGACAAGAGCTGCACTGATGCGGCCGATAGAGAGTTCCAGATACACCGAGGTGGCCAGTACTTCCGTTCTCTGACGAGTCGTGCCGGCAAAAACCATCATCGGGCCGTAAAGCCCCATAGCGAGCGCAAAAGAGATGACACCTCCGGCAACAATTCCGTTGCGAATCATCGGGAGTGTGACCCGCCTGAAAACCTGCCAGGGCGACCAGCCAAGTGTTCGCGAAACATCTTCCAGGCGCTTATCCACACCGTCAAGAGCTGACTTGACGGTACGTATGGCATACGGTGATACACACAAAAACTGCGCCAGAACTATGCCGGCCGGAGCATAAACAAATTGCAGCCCCAACCCCTGAATTCCCCGACCGATAAAAGTGCGAAAAAAAACCAGTAAAGTCACTCCAACCACGAGGTTCGGTAGAATGATAGGCGTGTCAACAAGCATGTCTAAAACATACTTGCCGGGAATTTTGCTTCGGGAAAGCGCATATGCACAAGGCACAGCAAAAAAAAGAGCAATAATAGAACTTAAAACAGATGTCCAGAGCGTTAGCAAGGCGGCATAACGGATATCAGGGTTCCGGAAAGTTTCCCAGACAACATCCAGGCCTGCCTCACGCAATTCGCCGCCCAGATAGGCGACATTTGCACCCAACAGCAAGGCGATGAACCCGGAATACAGCACCAATATAGAGACAGCTCCATAATCAAAGAAAGGTTTTCTTCCGTGCGTACGTCGGCAGCGGCTATCGTCTTTATCATTTATCATTGGCAAAATCGTAATAATATCTTTCAAAAATATCGCGCCCGGTGGGGCCGGAGATGTATTCCGCGAATTTCAATGCTTCTTCTTTATTATCTGAGGTTTCCAACACGGCGATGACGAGAGGAGAAATGACATTTTTCTCAGGTTTAATATCGACAATTTCGCTTCTGCGCCTATACTGAGCAGCCACCGGCCTCCATACGATTGTGGCATCAACATGGCCGAGCTTAATTTGCTGGGCTACTTCAGGCGCGGTAACGCCGGTGAAGGCTACGTTATCAAGCTCTTCAAAGTCAATCTCGTTTTTTTCAAAAATTTCAGGAGTTATACGTCCGATAGCGGCCGCACGCTGATCGGCTACCGCCAGATTGATTTCAGGGTTTACGAGATCGGCAACACTTTGAATATCATGGGGATTGCCCTCCTGAACCATGATGACGGGAACAAAGTACGCTACGGTATGTGTCTGGTAAACTAAACCTTCTTTTTTCGCCTCCTCGATATAGAAGTCATCCCCCGGGAAGAAAAGATCGCCATCAAGTGTCAGCTTCAACTGTCCGAGCAGATGGTTGGAGGGCCCGTAATTCGCCTCTATCCGTATACCGGGATTCTCCGAGACAAAACTTTCAATAACCCCCATCCCTTCTTCCCCGGAGCCGTCAACAGGCGGTCGTATACCGCCACCGCAGAGCAATTGCAGCTTCACATCCCGCTCACCTTCCGTGCCACATCCTGAAATCATCAGTAAAAATGCGACAACGGAAAATAAGATCAAAAAACACCAAATTTGCTGAAAAGCTGATTTCTTATTATTACTTTTTTTTCCCATTTTTCACTCAAATCCATACATTTCAAACATTTGACGTCCAACTCCGCCAGCCAGAAAATCGGCGAACCAAGCGGCATCATCCGGTTTCTCCGCCGAGGTCAGCACAACCGCTTTAACGGCAGATATCACGTTGCGCTCTTCATCAATCTCGATCATTTCCGTGTTACGACCGAAATGTCGGGCGACAGGCTTCCAGACAATAGCGGCATCAACTCTGTTGACATTTACTGCCATCCCCAGTGAATAGGGCGAATCCTCGGTGTGAGTTATATTATCGAGTTCATGCATGGAAAGGCCGCTGTTTTCCAGCAGTTCAATAGTAACACGACGCAAAAGCCCGGACTGATCGGAAACGACTCCGAGGCGAATATCGGCATTATCCAGATCGGCAACGGATTGCAGTTCATGGGGATTACCTCGTCTGACAAGAATATACGGAACCAAACGGGCGATTTCCCTTGTTTCCTGCACCAGCCCAACATCATTGAGTTGATCGATTAAGTTTTGGTCGGCGGTAATAAAGACATCGCCTGTACGTTCCAGGACAAGTGCCTCGTACAATTCTTCCGAACGCGCGAAGGCAGTGTCAGCTTTTATACCGCTGCGACGGAAAAAACGTCCTATAGCACCGGCCTCATGCTCCATATCAGGTGCATCAATCGGGTATCTGAGCACTTCATCGCATAAGACAAGAAG
>PUNP01000154.1 GCA_003551785.1 Candidatus Brocadiaceae bacterium
AGATTCAATGAGCAGTGGCCAGACAGCAGACTTAAACATTTTTTTATAGGCGGTAAACATTTATTTGTGGACAAAGAACCGGGTGCTGCGCGTTATTGTAAATAACAAAGTGCGGCCGCCTCGCATTGTAACAGCTTATTTCGACAGGAGGGCGAATATACCATGAAATTGAAAGTCGATCAGCAGGCCGATGCGCTTTATCTAACCATGAGCGACGCCCCGGCGGAACGTTCGGAAGAAGTATCGCCCGGAATCGTTGTGGACTACGATGAGCAGGGCAGAGTTGTCGGGATAGAAATGCTGTACCTGTCAAAGCGTTCGCCTGACACGAATGTCAACCAACTTTTATATGAATCCGTTCCCTGACAGGAAGCGAAAGTGGCGGACTCGGATATTCCAGCAGTGAAGGAAATACTTAACTTTCATCTCCGTTACTGCCCAGTTGTATGATCAGCGCCGTTTCATTGCAATTGGGGAAATGGGGGCATTTCAGGCAATCGCTCCATATTTTATGGGGCAGTTTTTCTTTCGGGTGGGGGGTAAAGCCCAGTTTGATGAAAAATTTCGGCACAAATGACAAAACAAACACCTTATCCATCCCCAGGTCAACCGCTTCATCCAGGCAGGCTTCAACGAGCATTTTCCCGATATTCTGTCTTTTATATTCGGGCTTTACTGCCAGGCTTCTGATTTCTCCCAGCCCTTCCCAGCATACGTGCAGAGCGGCGCAGCCGATTATCTCACCTTGTGGGCTCTCATAGACAAAAAAATCACGCAAATTTTCATAAACATCGTTCAGCGCCCGCGGCAGCATGGCGCCTTCGGAAGCATATGAATTGATCAACTCAACGATGGGAGCAGGGTCTTTAAGGTTGGCTTTCCGTATGTTCATTGTTGTAATAACTTGACGTTAAGGGGCTTTTGATTTTATACTTATAGTCGAGATATAGGGAATATTCAGGTAAGGCCTCAGTGAACCATGTCTCCCCGGCAGCGGCAAGCGGCGGTTTCTGCCTCCATACATTATTAATGAGAAGTAGTTTACTGAGGTCTTACACTGAAAGTTTACAGCTAATTATAGACGAGATATAAGAATAATTGCAAACAGGAGACATTGTATATGGCAGGACATTCGCATTGGGCCGGAATAAAACATAAAAAGGAACGCGAGGATAAAAAGCGCGGGAAGCTTTTCAGTAAGCTTTCCAAGCAAATAATGAGTTCGGCGCGTCAGGGCGGTAAAGACCCGTCGCTCAATATCGAATTGCAGCAGGCCGTTGAAAAGGCCAAAGAGGCGAATATGCCCAAGGATAACATCGAGAGGGCGATATTGAAAGGTGTCGGCGAACTCGATGGGGTGCAGCTCGAAAATATCAGATATGAAGGTTATGGTGCGGGCGGGGCGGCGGTTATTGTTGATACGCTTTCGGATAACAGGAACAGAACAGGCTCCGAAATACGGAAAATCTTCAGCTCCCATGGCGGCAATCTCGGAGCACAAGGCTGTGTGTCATGGAACTTTGAGAGCAAAGGGTTTATCATTATCAACCTGGAGGATTATAGCGAAGAAGAAATTTTTGATCTGACCGTTGAGGCCGGTGTTGAAGACTTCCAGGAGTCGGGTGAGGGGGTGTATGAACTCGTATGCGCTCCCGAAGATTTTCAAAGCGTGCGCGATGCATTGAAAAAAAACGGACTCGACTATGAATCGGCTGAAATTACCGAAGTCCCCCAAAGCTATGTTGACCTTGATATTAATGACGGGCGTAAGACATTGGCTTTGATGGATGAACTGGAAGACCACGAGGATGTCAGTAATGTTTACTCCAACTTCAATCTTCCGAAAGACCTTGTTGAAGAGCTTTCACAATAGCGTTTTTCAGCTTATTCACGGCTTGCTGGACTGTTTTTTTCCCCCGCATTGCTGCTGTTGTGACCAGCCGTCAGGAGGGGAAGCTGATAACGGGTTTTTATGTGAGAGGTGCTCGAACATACTGCGCAGCAGCCGGTTAAAACCGCCGTTTTGTTCTGTATGCGGCAGGCCCCTCTCGGCGGGGGTTGAAGGGGAAAAAACAGCCTGTCTCAAATGCAGAGTACAACGGCCTTTCTTCGATACAGGGCGTTCTGTTTTTCCTTACCGCGGGCCTGCCGGTGAAGTGGTAAAGGTCTTTAAATACAATGACCAGCCTTACCTGGGTGCGCTTTTGCTGAACAAAGCAATACGCAACGGCTGGTTTCCGGAAAAAGTTTTCCTCTCTGCTGATGCTGTGGTCCCGGTACCTCTGTATTGGCGCAAACGCCACCAAAGAGGTTTTAATCAGGCTGAATTGATTGCTAAAACCGTCGCCGTTCGCATCAATAAACCGTTGAATACCGGATTGCTGGTCCGCACGCGACATACAGATACGCAGGCTCGGCTTGCAGCAAGACAGCGTGTTGATAACGTTAAAGGAGCTTTTGAAACCAGGGGAGTGGTTCCGGAGAATGTTTTGTTGGTTGATGATGTAATGACTACCGGAGCCACCGCCAATGAATGTGCAAAAGTGCTCAAGAAAAATGGTGCTGAAAAGGTTGACGCTTTTACAATTGTCAGGGCCACAATATAAAATGGAAAATGGAGTGGAAAACTCTCAGGTATCATTTAAGATTTTCTTTTGCAGCAGGCTCGGAGGCAATGCTTATGGCTGAGCTATTTATGGGGATTGATTCAAGCACGCAGAGCTTGTCCGTTATCATCATTAATGCGGACGAAGCGGAAGTGGTTTATCGGGATTCTATCCGGTACGATGATGTTCTCCCAGACTACGGCACAGTCAACGGGGTGTTACAAAACGCCGACCCTACGGTTGTGCATTCACCTCCTTTAATGTGGGTGGAGGCGCTGGATGTAATTTTTGAGAGAATGCATGGCAAAGTGGATCTTTCATCTGTCATGTGCATTGCCGGTTCCGGCCAACAGCATGGTTCGGTATATTTGAATGACACTGCAGAAAGGTCTTTTGCCGAAATGTCTTCATCACGAAGTCTTGCTGACAACCTTTGTGGTATTTTCTCTCGTGAGACAAGCCCTATCTGGATGGATTCTTCTACTGAAACTGAGTGTGAAGAGATAATGAAGGCGCTGGGCGGCAAGGCCGGGACGGCCGAGGCTACCGGTTCAACAGCCTTTGAGCGTTTTACCGGGCCGCAAATACGCAAGTTTTATAAGCAGGAATCGGATAATTATGAGCGGACCCGCTGCATTACGTTAGTGAGCGCTTTCATGGCATCTGTCATCGCCGGCAAGCTATCACCTATCGACCACGGAGATGGGGCGGGGATGAATTTGATGGATATTCATTCGAAAAAATGGTATAAGAAAGCAGTGAAGCATACGGCGCCGAATTTGGGGCGCCTCCTGCCTCCCTTAGCTCCCTCAGATACCACTCTTGGCAAAGTCAGTCAATATTACGTCGATAAATACGGGCTTAACCCTGACGCTGGGGCAATGGTTTGGTCCGGTGACAATCCTAACAGCATCATTGGACTCGGGCTGGTGAAGCCGGGCATGACGGGTATCAGCCTCGGCACCAGTGATACTTACTTCGGATTCATGGTAGATTGCCATACCGACCCTGAGGGCGAAGGGCATGTTTTTGGAGCGCCTACAGGGGATTATATGACACTTATCGCTTTCAAAAACGGATCGCTTGCCCGGGAAAGGGTGAAGGACAAATATGGTTTGAACTGGGAGGGGTTCTCCCAAGCCCTGCAGAGGAGCAGACCCGGTAATAACGGTAAACTTATGCTGCCGTATTTCGAACCGGAAATTGTGCCGAAAGTCCTGAAACCGGCAGTGAAGCGGTTTAATTTGCCGGAATCGGATGTCAACAGCAATTGCCGAGCCGTGGTGGAAGCTCAAATGATGTCGATGAGAATCCATTCCGAGTGGATGGGGCGGCGACCGACGAAAATACATGCTACGGGCGGCGCTTCGGAAAATGAAGAGATTTTGCAAATCATGGCCGACGTGCATAATTGCCCTGTATATCGGTTCGAAGTCTCTAACAGCGCAGCTTTAGGCGCTGCTCTGCGTGCTCACCACGGCTATTTAGGGTTTACAGGCGAAGCGCCGGATTGGCCCGAAGTCGTATCCGGATTTGCCGACCCGGTTGAAGATTCAAAAGTCGTACCACAGGAGGATGCCGTTCGGATTTATGATGGTCTGGTCGAAAAATACAGAGAATGCGAAAGGGAATTTTCAAGCAGTTAATTCAGGAGAGAGAAATGGCTCATTTTGACAAGGCAAGCGAAGTTAAAGTCGGAGTAGTAGGTTATGGTGGTGCTTTTAATATGGGGCAGGCCCATCTGAATCAGATGAAAAAGGCGGGTATGACCCCGGTCTCAGTAGCTGAAATCGACCCCGATAGACTGGAAGTTGCCAGGGATGACTTCCCGGGTATCCAGACATACGATTCATTGGATGAAATGCTGGAAAAATCGAATGTCAACCTGATTACTATCATAACACCGCATAACACCCACGCTGAAATAGCGTTGAAAGCGCTTAAAAGCGGACGTCATGTGGTTTGTGAAAAACCGCTGGCCATTACTACTGAAGAGTGTGATGAAATGATAGCGGCTGCCAAAGATAATAATGTTATTATATCAACTTACCATAACCGCCATTGGGACGGCTGTATCCTTGAGGCTTTGGATAATATCAATTCCGGCATGATCGGCGATGTTTTCAGGATTGAAGCGCATATGGGCGGATACGGCTGTCCGCGTGACTGGTGGCGCAGCAGTAAAAGCATATCGGGTGGAATCCTTTACGATTGGGGAGTGCATTTGCTGGAAAATTCGCTGCAAATTATTGACGGCGAAATTTCCGAGGTTTCCGGGTATGCCACCACCGGGCATTGGGCATCGAAAACTGCCTGGAAAGATGACACCAATGAAGACGAGGCTTATTGCGTAGTGCGTTTCAAGGACGGACGCCGGCTTTCGCTTTGTATTACCACTCTTGATTCAAAGCCGAAAGAAGGACAGTTGGAAATCACAGGAACGGAAGGGTCGTATGTTTTCGACGGAGGTTCGTGGCAGAGTATTACCCATGAAGACGACAAAACTGTAATTACCAGGGGGCAAAACAGACCGTCGGAAGGTTGGCGTTTTTATCAGAACGTGGCCGATCATCTGGTTAAAGATGAAGAACTGGTTATTACCGGTGAATGGGCACGACGTCCCATACATATCCTTGACCTCGCTTGTAAGAGTGCGGAAGAAGGCAGGGCTATGTCGGCGATCCATGCGTGAGGAGAATTTGCCGCATAGATGTATGGTTTGATTGAGATCAGTTGGATTTCTCCCATCTGAACATTTAAATGCTGTTTGACGGTTTTCACTGAATATTTATTTACGTGAGGTTGCCAGGATGACTCTTAAAATCGGAATTGTCGGATTAGGCGGTATCGGTAATAAGCATGGTTCCATATACCATGAAGACCCAAGAACAGAAGTTGCAGCAGTCTGCGACATCATTAAAGAACGGGCGGATGCCGCTGCTGAAAAGTTTAATGCCCGGTCCTTTTACAGAGTGAAAGACATGCTTGACAGCGGGATGGATTTTGATGCATGCAGTATGACTACCGCCGGTGAAGAAAACGGCGGGGATCATTTCAAGCCGACCATGCAGCTTTTGGAATGCGGAATACCGGTGCTGGGTGAGAAACCGATATCCAACGATGTGGCAGAGGCCGAGCAAATGGTCGCCAAGGCGCGGGGAAAAGGCGTCCCCTATGGTATCAACCTCAACCATCGGTTCACCCCGGCGGCCCTGAGGGCGAAGCAATGGGTTGAAAAGGGGCGCTTGGGACGGCTGCAAATGATCAATATGAGGATGTGGATCAATAACCCCAACGAGTCATCGCCCTGGTTTCACCTGCGCGCGCTGCATCCGCATTCTTTCGACGTCATGCGCTACTTCTGCGGTGACATCAAGAGCGTAGCGGCTTTCATGATGAAAGGAGAAGGGCGCAGTATTTGGTCCAATGCCCAGATACTGGTCCGTTTCGATAACGGCGTTGTAGGCAATCTGACGGGCAGCTATGACGCCGGTCGAAGTTATGGTCTTGAACGCTGCGCGGTTGTCGGATCTGAGGGACGATTCGTTCTGGAGGATGCCTGTGAACACCTGCATTTTTATCCCCGTGACAGCATTGAAACGGAGTCTTACAGTTATCTCGGCGGTATGCGCTCATTCGGCGAGACGTTCAAGTCGCGTATCGGTGTCTGGATCGACCAGATAAAAAGCGGCGCCGCCGGTGAAGATATAAATGCTTCCGGAGCGGATGGCCTGAAGGTTCAGCAGGTGATAGAAGCGGCTATCGAATCATGGGAAACTGGAACTATAGTGAAACTTGAGGGGTAAAATGATTAAATTAGGTGTTAATTCTGTGCTTTTTGGCGGTTACGATTATGTGACGGCGGCTGAGTATATTGCTGCAGCAGGGTATGACGGTATAGAGATATCGGCGATAAAAGGGATGTGCGAACATCTGCCTCTGGATAACTGGAAAGAACATGCCGGCGAATTGAAGGATATTACCGCAGGTAATGGGCTTGAATTTCTATCCATGGAGGCCGCTGCACTCGATGAGGACCGATTGACTAAAGCTTTTGAAGCAGGGGCGGAACTCGGAATTCCTGTCGTTAATGTCGGTCCGGGCGGAGACTCCGATGTCGAAGAGGATTTTCAAAAGCAGACGGATATTCTTGCTGAAAGGGCCCAAAAAGCCGAACAATACGGCATAACGCTATGCGTCAAGGCGCATGTCGGGGGGGCTATATACAATACGCCGACAACACTTCGTGCTATGGAAAAGATACAGTCACCGGCTTTCGGCATTGACATGGATCCAAGTCATATTTACCGCGGTGGTGAAAAACCTGACCAGGCCCTGCGGCAGGTAGTTTCCAGGGTTAAGCATATCCATATTCGGGATTGCCCTGACCGGGGTCCCAAACCGGGCGAGCCGCGTTTTCAATCGTGTGGGCGCGGTGAGATCGACTTGCCGGCGTATTGTAAAGCGCTTGTTGACGAGGGATATAGCGGTCCGGTCTGCCTTGAAGTCATCGGCGCCAAAGAACTTGAACTCCCGCATGTGTGCATCATTGCCGCGGAAAGCTACGGGTACCTGAACGCATGTTTCTCAACTTTCGGCGCAAGGTAAGCAGGAAACAGGTAGTTTCTTTGTCTATGAAGGGAAGAATTACAACTGAAATTTAAAAAATTAAAAGGATGTAAAGTTTATG
>PUNP01000807.1 GCA_003551785.1 Candidatus Brocadiaceae bacterium
TGCAAAACAACAGGATGCGCCCGTAGCTCAGGCGGATAGAGCGGCGGTTTCCTAAACCGCAGGTCGCAGGTTCAAGTCCTGCCGGGCGTACCACTCAAAACAAGCCTCAGTGGCCTCGAAAGGGCTTCTGGGGCTTTTCTATTGCATTTCCAGTGAATCTCTATTTTCCATATCTTTACCGCATTTTCCATCTGTAGCACTATTTTTTGTCCCCATTCGTGTCCCCACTGGGTCATGTACATTATAGTGTGTAAAAAGGCATTTAATAAAGCTTCGTGACGAATAATTCTCAGCAGTTGTAGAGACCGCTCCATCATGACAATTTTACGTTTTCAGCCTTGCCAATCTGACAAACTCACATCATCCGGATGTTATGCCTGCACTTGATACGCATTTCTTACACCCCGAAGGCTAGGGACTTGGCCGAAAAGTCACGACATAAGGCAAGGATGCCTGTCATACGTATAGCACGCATCCCTGCGTGTGCCTTGGACAGGCAAGATGCCTGTCATACATTCCACCAGCAAACTTTTTGGATAAGCAAATTGCGGAGGCTTTTGACGGCCATCCCATGAACGTAAACTTGACGGGGAAGGCGAAGCGCATCTTATTGCGATTGCCTGTAAAGAGCACCCTGAAGGACATGATTGTTGGACTTTGGGGATGCTTGCTGATGAACTTGTAAGACTGAAGGTAGTCGATACAACATCAGCACAGACTGTGCGCAGGACTCTAAAAAAACGCCAGGGAGCGGTTCGTGCCAGAATGAAACGCTTTTGTCTTTTCCTATCCCAGCTCTTTTCCACAATCTATCATATTGTTTTTCAGCAAGATAACTAACTTCCTCTCACTTGAATCGAGGTCTGGCATGTCAGTTGCTTATTAAATTACCACGTGTCAAGGGGTATAGAGTTCGTCACGGCCGATATAAAGCAAAAAGCGGGAAAACGAAGTGCAAGGAGCGGACAAAAAGATGACCCGGCTGCAGATGGCCGCTCGGGTGAGAGTAGAATTCGGGCTGCCTGAAAAGTGATGGCTGAGTTTCAATTTTATGAGGGTTCAGAGATTAAATGATAAACAAGATTAAAAACTGCAGGTCCGGAGGTATGTTGCGGCAAATTTCCTTCTTTACTGCCATACTGATAATTTGCGGTCCGGCTGGAGGAATGGCCTTGGCCGGGCACGAAAACCCGGAGGCGATAGATATTATCGCATTGCCGGAAGATATCCCTGAGCTTTTTGCCATCGCCGCCCCCGCACTGACGCAAGTGCAAAGAGGTGAGAATGGAACGTTTCTGCTATCCGCCTCCAACTCTCCACAACCGGAAACCGCTGATTTACTTGAACGTTTAGATACTTTAAATTTTCTGGTTTTGACATCAGATTCAAATAAAAAGCACGAACAGTTATCCTTACCCCCGGATTCAGACTCTATGCAAATAAGTAAGGATCTCGGCGCGGCAAGTATTGAGATTGCCCGAAAATTCTGGGAAAGTGCTGAAAAAGCGGTGCTTACACCGAAAACTGACCACAGGGCAATGATTCAGGGTGCCGCGCTGGCTGCTCATCTGGAGGCGCCATTGATATTAAGCGGGGACGACCCGGCACAAGAGCAAGAGGCCGTAAAGCGTATCTTGAACGAGCTTCAAGTTGACAAAATCTTCCGAGTGAAGGAAGAAAAGAGACATGCCGATTACCTGCCAGAAGAACTGGAGCAGGACATTGAACATCTGAATGCCACTGAAACCCAAAAGCGGGTGGCAGCAGAGATAGGCCGTGAAGATGCCGTAGCGATAGTTCTTACACGTTTGCCGAGTGAGGAAAACGCCTCGCCCTGGCTTGCTCCTTATTACAGTCTCAAAAGAAACGCTCCCATAGCGATAACCGATTCATCCGACACTGAGATGGCAACTTCCGAAGTCATGCGGCTGATCGAGAATAATGATCTTGCTCCCCGCTCTGTGGCAATTCTGGGCGATGAGGAAGCTATCTCAAGAAAAACTGTCGAGGTGGGGGACACCAGTAATGAAAGAGAACTTGATCCGGATGTAGAAAACAGAGACGACAAACGGGATGAGCCGCTAGTTTACGAGGTGGATGTGGAACCCTGCATGCCCGCCAACACAGAAGAGCCCCCTTCGTACGGAGTTGGGCGAATCCCTTTCTCATCAGCGCAACAGACCGTCACCTTTCTTACACGTGGTTTCATCCGGGATCAGCTTCTGGCCGAAACAGAACCACAGGCAATGATGGCGGCTAATGCCGATTCTGCATTCCGGGGCCTCCCCCTTTCCGAAACGATGGCCAGGCTTTCCGCCGCCGAATTCGAGAACGTGGAGTTACAGATTGAAGAGTTTTACGGTGACTCTGTCAGCGAAGAAAAAGCTGATAAAACGGCACGGCAAGGCAATCTGATCATTTACCACGGCCATACCGGTAATGAAGACTTTCTCCCGGACTCGGCGAGTCCCCAACACGAACAAGCCCCGGACCATGCCCCTGCTCCTGAGGAGGAAAGGGATTATCATTATGACGACCGCGATGATGAGGATATGCACGACCCCGATTACCCCTTTCCGGATCAGGTAGAAGATGAGCACCGGGATGCAATTCATGATCCCGACCCCATGGTAGAACCTCCCGAATACAACCATCACGACGCCCTGGGACCCCAGGAAGAAAGGGAAGAAGATAATCCTGGAGAAAAAGAAGTGGAAGTTCCATCCGATCAACTAAAGGGGCTGCCCGTTGTTATCCTCCAGAGCTGCTCATCCCTCGGGCAGAGATTTTTTGACCGGACCAACCCCTTTGGTGCAGCCGCCAAGATCGGCACGGATACATCCATGCATTCGGCCTCCGGCACGGCTTTTATCAAGATGTTCGCGGACTCTGTTCTTTACAGAGACGCCACTCTGGGAGAGGCCCTGCGTTATGCCCGCACATATTTTATTTTACTGCAAAGCCTTAAAGATGCACGCGATCATACCCTGCAGCCTAAAAGTCAGCGTGCCGCTCTGAGTTTTCAGCTGTGGGGGGATCCGGAATTGCGTGTTTTCCCCCAGGGTATAGATAAGCCTCGGCAGAAGCCTGCACAGGTCCAATTTGCCAGCTCCGACCCCGCAATGCTGGAGGTTAGCTTACCTTCAGTTGAAGATAAGGAAGTGCAGACAGATGATTACTTTGCCACGTTTTATCCGGACGCCCAGGTGGCCGGCATTGTCAGGCGAATAGCAGATGATGAGCCGCGCAGAGTGGCGCCGATTCACTTTTTACGAAAAACTCTGCCGGCAGAAATAGAAAAACCATCGTCGGGCCGGCTTCACGTTAAAGACAATGATTCGATTGATGCTTTTTATAAAATCAATAATGAAAACAGGCATCTGTACGTAATATTCTATCCGGAAAAAAGGTATTACGCCGGTGAGACTTACCAGCTTGAATTCCGGGGAGGGGGACAGGATGATGAGCTATAACCTTTCCTGTTCCGGGCAGTCGACTATATTGCGCAGCAGGCGATATGTCCGGTGGGCGGTCGCACTGCTTGTCCTGACTGCCGTTTTTTGTCTGGGACTGCGTTTCACCGGATCCCGGCACTATCAAAGCCAGCCCGATGAAAGGACATGGAAACTAACTTACCAACTTATGTTTGAGTCGGAAGAGCCAGGTTCTCAGCTCTACATCGCTTTCCCCCCTGACAACGCTAATTGCCGTGTTTTCAAAAGTAACATACGTGGGGAAAAAACACCTTCGGAGGGAGCACGGTTTAGAAAGGCCCTCCTTGAATCGTCCCGTAAGAGCCAGGACCGTGAACTTAAAATAACTGCTTCCCAGCAGGGTAAGTACCAAATCATGGTGGATTTAGGTATTCACAGCAATAATGAGGAAACTTCATCGAAAGAGAACCCATCAGAAAACCTGAATCCTGAAGAGCACAGGCGGTATCTGGCCGACGAGCCGGGCATTCAGGTTAAAAGTAAAGAAGTTCTTGCAGTTTTTGACGAGCTTCAGTCAGAAACCGTGTCCAAAACCCATTTAATTACTCAGCTATTCAAGCACTGTTATCACAATATTGAGAACCGGGAGGCCGACAATGGAACAACTGCCGTGGAAGCTTTGAGAGCCGGGAGGGCAGATGCTTTGGGCCGTGCCCGCGCCTTTATCGCTCTGTGCCGGACCGGTGGAATTCCGGCCCGGCTGATCGGCGGGTTCGAACTTAAAGAGACAAATAATGTTGTGCCCCACTTCTGGGCTGAAGCTTTCGTGGATAAAGAGTGGATACCGTTCGATCCTCTGAATGGTTACGAAGGGGAAATGCCACACCATTATCAGGTGCTTCGGCGCGGACGGACGTCCATAGTGCGCAGTTCAGGAGTTGATGGTCTCCGGAAAAGAATCTCGATTTCTGAGATTCACCCTTCGGCAGGGCTTTCATCGGCTCATTTATTTCCGGGGGAAGGTTATCCTTTAGCCGGAATGTTCAATCTGCGGCGCCTGCCGCTGGAGCTGCAGCCCAACCTGGCTATTTTGCTGATCTTCCCCCTTGCCGCACTGCTCACAGTACTATTCAGAACCCTTGTCGGAGTGGATACGGTCGGAAGTTTCACCCCTGCCCTGCTTGCTCTGAGTTTCGTCTATACCGGCTGGCAAATAGGGACGATGATTTTGGTCCTGGTGGTTTTTATCGGCCTGATCGGTCGGGCTTTCCTGGATAGAATGGACCTGCTGCTTTTGCCGCGATTGAGCGTTATTCTTACTCTCGTGGTGTTGGGGATGATTCTGGGAGTCTCAATAATTGAACATACGACCATTCATCAGACAGGCGGCCTTTTTCTTCTCCCTATTGTCATCACGACATTGATTATCGAACAGGTTTATTCGGCCAAAGAGGATGAAGGCAATCCATATCTGCTGCGCCTTCTTGCGGGCACCTTGATTGTAGCTTTTTTCTGCTACCTGCTTTTGAACTGGGAAACGGCGGGGCAGATTCTTCTCAGCTACCCTGAACTGCATTTCTTTACACTGGCTGCGTTAATTCTGCTGGGCAGCTACAGGGGATACCGTTTGTCAGAGCTGTGGCGTTTCAGGGACTTAAGGTAAAATCTGTTGGTCAGTAAAATATGCTATGACCCCGTCAACAAATATAAAATTATGGAAAAACATTCATGGCCTTCGACGAAAGGGGATTTTAGGCCTGAACAGGAGGAATGTTGATTACCTCCTCCCACGCAACCCCCGCCCTTCTTATCAGCAAGTAGATAACAAACTGGCTACCAAAGAGATATGCCAGTCACATGGAATTAAAGTGCCCGAAACATATGTTATCATTAAAAAGCGCGGTGAAGTGACAACGGTTCCGCAGCGCATCCGGAACAGGCCTCGTTTTGCCGTTAAACCCGCCGGCGGATCAAGCGGGCGCGGAATACTGGTAATAGATGGTGGAAATAGCGGGGAAAACAAGCCCCTTCCAAAAAACTCCATAAGCCCCGGGGAGCTCAAATATCACATTTTAAAAATTTTGTCCGGACTTTATTCTCTCGACGGCCTGCCCGATCAGGCGATAATTGAGCAGTGTATATCAGTGCATCCGGGTTTTAAAGGTTTTTCTCCCGCCGGCCTTCCTGATATCAGAATAATTGTTTACCGTGGCGTACCGACCATGGCTATGGCTCGCCTGCCAACTGTAGCTTCGGAAGGCCGGGCCAACCTCCATCAGGGAGCTATCGGGCTCGGGATCCATCTCGACAGTGGCAAAACCTTTGGTGGAGTTCAGGAAAACCGTTCGGTCCATATCCACCCCGATACAAAGCATCCACTGCCTGACATTCATATTCCTTGCTGGCCCGATATACTTAAAGGCGCAATTAAACTGGGAGACGCCCTGAACCTGGGACTTATCGGGGTCGATTATGCCATTGATGCTCAATCCGGGCCGGTTGTTCTGGAAGCCAATGCTCGTCCCGGATTATCAATTCAGATTGCAAACCGGTCCGGCCTGGCTCCACGCTTTGCTTTTGTTGACAATCAGCAACCGGAATCCTTAAATAAAAAACAAAAACTGGAACTGGCCTTTAAATTGGAAGAAACACTCTGATGTTTGAAGTATCGGAACACAGCAAGAAGGCTATTATAAATACTTGTCAGACTTAATTGCTGCTGATTACGACAGAACGAAAGGCAGGTATGGAGAACGGGGGGAACAGTACGTGCATATGGAAGTCGGCCACGCAGGCAGGAATATCTACCTTCAATGCGAAGCACTCGGATTGGGAACAGTCGCCGTGGGCGCCTTTCCCGACAATGAAGTGGAAAGGCTTCTGGATATGCCCGAATATCTGGATGCACTGTACATTATGCCGGTCGGTTATACAGAATAATTACAAAATCAATTGAATGTATAACGGGATATTCCCCCTAAGCCGCATTTCTCACAACCCGTAAGGCTAGGGACGTGGCCGAAAAGGTGCAAACTACAACCTACGGGCAAGCCTCCAGCGGCGCAAATCGTTCTGTTGGACTGGATCGGTTTGCACATAGGTCTACTGGTACAATATAATCGTTGTAAGCTATGCACATAGATTAACAACACTATCTCCGGAGAAACCGTATGGGACAACCAAAGTTAATATTTGAAGGAAAAACGAAAAACGTATATAAAGAAAATGAAGATACGCTTCTTCTGCAATTCAAAGACACCGTAACAGGCGCAGATGGAAAAATCGACCCCGGTGCAAATGAAGTAGTGGGAGAAATGGCTGACAAAGGAAGGGCCAGTTTTTTATTATCCGTATTCTTTTTCGAAGAACTCGAAAAAGAAGGTTTCCCCACGCATTTTGTTAAAGCCGATACTGACAAGAGCACTATGACTGTTAAGGCAGCAAGAAATTTAGGAAACGGGCTGGAATTTATCTGCAGAAAATATGCTTATGGGAGCTTTCTCCGGCGCTATGGAAGCCATATCTCCGAAATGGCCGAACTGCCGTCCCTGGTGGAAATTACTCTTAAGGATGATGACAAAGGTGATCCCCTCATAAATGATGAAGTGCTCCTTTCGCTCCAAATCCTGAACAAAGATGAATTGGTAAATGCAAAAAAGCTTACAAGAGATATCACCGAAACCCTGGATGATATCCTCAGTCGAAAAAAACTCCATCTCGTAGATGTAAAATTTGAATTTGGAAAAACAGATAGCGGTATTGTCCTTATCGACGAAATATCAGGGGACAATATGCGGGTAATGGATGACGACGGTAATACGTTGGATCAATTAGAACTTTACA
>PUNP01000340.1 GCA_003551785.1 Candidatus Brocadiaceae bacterium
CAGCTTCTTATGGCTGATCAGGTGGAGAAAACACCCGGGGCCGCCTCATCGCTGAAAACACCTGAAGATAAACAGCAGGCGGTTATTAAAAGGGCTTATGAACGTCAGGAATCCATCTCTATCGGAAGCGGGATGGCCGGCGAAAACGCTGAAAATCTTATTTTCGTTCCGGTATCGGACATACAGGGTGTCTTAGGCGTCGTAAGGCTTGTTTTCGGAGACGTAGAATCTGATAAGTTAAGCAGATTGACACAACTCGCTGAACTCATCTGCGGATACTACAGTTTATATAGTGCCAATAGAGTTCTGAGCGCTAAACAGCAGGAACGCGAAGAACTCGATAAATTAAGCAAGGCGATACTGCAACTCCAACATTACACATTCTCCAACCACCTTCCGGAAGTTGTCGTTAACTCCGCGGTGGAAATCGCCCCGCTCGACCGAGCAGTATTACTCACGAATAATGGCAAATCGGAATATGGTATCGTCGGGGTCAGCAGCACGATTGAAACGACTAAAGACAGTGCATGGTCGAGATTGACGGGCGAGTTAGCGGCGGTGGTATCGGAAATGAACGAACCGCTGATTTTCTCTAAATCGGATCAGAAAATGGAGGAAATTGATAACGACCAGCTCCGGGAAAAGGTCAATTCTTACTTATTAATGACCGATACCAGCACCCTGATGGTATTTCCGTTGGTATCCGGTGGTGAGCATATCGGTGTATTAATTCTGGAACGTTTCAAAGATACGAAGCTTACTGAGATAGAGCGCGTGGTATGCACGATATATGCCGCCCATTCTGCATCTGCCGTCGGTAATCATCGCATATTCAACAGTGTGCCGCTGCATAGTTTTTATGCGAAAAAGTTAGAAAAGGAAGAAGAGGAAGTCAGCAGAAGACCGCTGAGAATATGGAAAGCGGTCAAAACAGCTATTTTTCTGGCTATCATCGCCGCTTTAGTATATTTTGGAGGCTTTTATCCCGTTACAGAGAAAATCGGCGCAGACTGTTTCGTAGTGCCCTATAACACACGTATACTGACTTCTAACATCTCCGGAGAGATAGAAAACGTCCATTTTGAACAAGGCAGCTTCGTAACTGAAGGTACCCCGCTGCTACAACTTCGCACTGAGGACATTCGGTTACAACTGGGGCGCGAACGCGAAAATGCAAAAAATATTCACGCTGAGATGGCTATGCTGCGCGGCAGGGCCGAAGATGAAACTAATCCGCAGCAGCGTGGACGTATGTTAGCTGAAATACAAGCTCTGACCCATTCCTACAACGCAAAGCTTAAGGAAATCGAATTACTTGAAAACAGGCTGCAAGATTGCTTGATTGTTTCCCCGATTGATGGTATTATGCTTGAGCCGGAAGACCCTGATTCTTTATTAGGTGTAACTGTCACTGAAGGGGAAAGGTTGGCCAGGGTCGGCGCTTCACATGAAAAAGTTAAAATAAAGATCGCTCTGCCGTCAAACCGCGTGACAGAAGTAGAAGAGGATTCCCAGGCAAATATAGGCTTGCAGCCTTTGTTAGGCTATGAAGATATTTCCGCCACAATAAGAGCCATCGCCGACAGGTCGGTTAATTATAAAGATACAAATGTTTTCATGGCGACGGCGGTTATACCCAACAGAAGAGAGGATGTAGGGGGTAACAGACCTTTATTGAAAGCCGGGATGACCGGTAAGGCAAGAATCATTGTGCCGGAAGATTCCACCTACTTTTTAATCTACGGCCGACGTTTGCTCAGACAACTCAGATATTGGTTCTTTTGAACTTAAATTACGGAGACGTTAAATGCCTGACATCAAACCTTATGAACCTATAAAAGTGGAACAATATTGGCGTCAATACTGGCGCGACAATGAGCTTTTTAAAGCTGCGGATTTGGATGAAGGTAAACAAAAGTTTTACTGTCTTGTCATGTTCCCCTACCCCTCCGGAAAACTTCATGTAGGACATGGGCGCAATTATATCATCGGAGATGTCGTTGCAAGATACAAAATGATGCAGGGATGCAACGTATTAACTCCTATGGGATGGGACGCGTTCGGACTGCCCGCTGAAAACGCTGCAATCCAAAACGGAATTCATCCGGCCCGGTCCGTGAAAAAAAACATCAAAACCATGAAACATCAAATCATGGAACTGGGGGTTGAATACGACTGGGACAGGGAAATAAACACCAGTGAGCCGGATTATTATAAATGGACTCAATGGGTGTTTTTAAAACTTTTTAACGCCGGTTTGGCTTACCAAACTGATGCGCCGGTGAATTGGTGTCCCAGCTGCCAAACCGGTCTCGCCAATGAGGAAGTTAAGGAAGGGCTTTGTGAACGCTGTGACGCCCAGGTCATTGAAAAAGACCTGCCGCAGTGGTTTTTCCGCATAACAGAATATGCTGAGAAATTACTCGATGACATCCGGATGCTGGATGGGTGGCCGGATAGAGTCAAGAAAATGCAGCAGGAATGGATCGGGCGCAGTGAAGGTGCTCTGATAAATTTCACTCTCGACGGAGAAAATGACGTTAAAGTGCCTTGCTTCACGACAAGACCTGATACGCTTTGGGGTGTGACCTATATGTGCATGGCCCCGGAATACCCGGGCTTGCCCGAATTAGTAGCAGGCACCGAACAAGAAGAGGAAGTGCTGGATTTTATAGCCGGAACGGGCGGACAGGACATCTTATCAAGAACCAGCGACGAGACGGAAAAAAGGGGCGTCTTTACGGGACGCTACGTTATCAACCCCGTTAACGGCGAGAAACTCCCGCTCTGGGTCGCTAATTACGTCGTGATGGAATACGGCACGGGAGCCGTCATGGCTGTGCCTGCACATGACCAGCGTGATTTCGAGTTTGCCCAAAAGTATGACCTCCCGATTAAAATCGTGATTCAACCTGAAAAAGATGAGAAATTAGTTGCTGAAGAACTGGATCAGGCTTATGAAAACGAAGGTATTATGGAAAATAGCGGGCCGTTCGACGGTACACCGAGCAAAGAAGGCATCCATAATGTTACTGAATACCTTGAAGAACACGGCTGGGGAGAAAAAGATGTCAGCTACCGTTTAAGGGATTGGCTGATCAGCCGACAGCGTTACTGGGGTGCCCCTATGCCGATTATACATTGTACGGACTGCGGTACGGTTCCGGTTCCCGAAAGCGAACTGCCTGTCGAACTGCCGGAAAACGTTGATTTTACCCCGCAAGGAGAAAGTCCCCTTGCCAATGTCGAAGAATTTGTTAATACCACATGCCCCGCCTGCGGGGAAAGGGCAAAACGAGAAACTGACACTATCGCACAATGGCTTTGCTCCTGCTGGTATTTTTTGAGGTTCGCCAGTCCGCATGAAGATGATAAGCCGTTTAAGCGCGAACTTGTCGATTATTGGCTTCCGGTAGACCAATACATCGGCGGCGTTGAACATGCGGTTCTGCACCTTCTCTACTCAAGGTTCATCGTAAAAGTATTGCACGATGAGGGCTGCCTTGGGTTTAAAGAACCGTTTAAATCACTCTTCACCCAGGGAATGATATTGAAAAACAGCCATGTATGTAATAGGTGCTATAAATTCGTCACCGACGACCCATCAGTTACCGAACCATGCAAATGTCATTTCGAGGAGGGACCACATACAAGAATAAAGGAAAATATAGAAGTTACAGCTAAACTGGATAAAATGAGCAAGTCTAAAGGAAATGTCGTCGGCTTCGATGAGGTTATAGAACAATATGGAGCAGACACGCTGAGGATGTATACTTTAGCTATCGGCCCGCCTGAAAAAGATGCTGAATGGCAGGAATCCGGAGTGATTGGATACCATCGTTTCCTCAACAGATTATGGGAAAAAATTATCCCCTATGAAAAGGGGTTCCAAAACAAGGAAAATCCGATTGTTGACCCATCATCACTGGGGAAAGATGCCAAAGAAGTTTACCGTCTGACACACAAAACTGTCAAGAAAGTAACGGAAGATATAGAGGGGAGTTGGCATTTCAATACCGCTATAGCGGCTGTAATGGAATTATTTAATCAGATACAGAAACTTGATATGCCGTCACCATTAGAAGAATGGAATGAACAAGAAAAAACTATCTTCAATGTCTTTAGCTACAGTTGTGAAACTATGCTGCGTTTACTCGCTCCGTTTGTCCCCCACGTATGTGAAGAATTATGGACAAGACTCGGTAACTCACCTACCATCTTTTCAGCAGGCTGGCCGGAATTTGATGAAGAAGCAGTTAAAGCCGATACTATCGAAATGCCCGTGCAAGTCCAGGGGAAGGTGAGAGCAAAACTGGTGGTTGAACGTGATGCACCGGAAGAAGAGATACGGCAGGCGGCTCTGAACGATGAAGATGTAAAAAAGCATATAGGTGAAAAAGAAGTAAAGAAGCTCATAGTAGTCCCGAACAGGATAGTTAATATCGTTATCGGCTAATAATTGAACATGCCGCTGCAAGTGAGCTTATCTGCATTTAAATCTGCAAGTAAATAATAGCATATAATGGAAATAAAAGAACTGAAGCGAAAATTCCAGGAGACATTCGGCAGCGCCTCGAAACCTTTAATGTTTGCCAGGGCTCCCGGCAGAGTTAATCTTATTGGTGAACATACCGATTACAACGGCGGTTTCGTGTTACCTATGGGGATAGATCGTGAGGTAAAGATCATTTTTCGTCCCATAGTTGGTGAAGAAGTAAAGCTATGCAGCGCTAATTTTAATGAAATAGATAAGTTTCGGCTGGATGATATAAGACCAAGCCGTGATAACCGCTGGTCGGACTATATCAGGGGCGCAGCATGGGCTATGCAGGAAAATTCACTGCCAATAACGGCATTTGAAGGTGTCTTATACGGCAATGTCCCGATAGGTGCGGGCCTCAGTTCATCCGCGGCACTGGAAGTAGCGGCCTCTTTAGCTTTTTGCGGAAAAGAAAATTTAAAAAATATTGATAAAAAAAAGCTGGCGCTCACCTGTCAAAAAGCGGAAAATGAATTCGTGGGCGTCAATTGCGGTATAATGGACCAGTTTGTCAGCATTCACGCTAAAAAAGACCACGCAGTGCTTATTGATTGCCGTTCCCTGGATTACAGCATTTTACCGCTGAATACTCATGATGTCAGGATAATCGTGGCAAATACTATGGTAGAACATGAGTTGGGTGCCTCCGCGTATAACGATAGAAGAAGCACTTGCGAGAGTGCGGCACAGAAGCTCGATGATGCGATCGGGGGAATAAAGCAGCTGCGTGATGTAAGTGTCGAACAATTGAACACCTGTAAACCCCAGCTTTCCCCTATTGAATACCGTCGGGCTGAACATGTGATTACGGAAAATAAAAGAGCAGTTGACGCCGAAGACGCTCTGTTATCTTGTGATTATAAAAAGTTCGGGCATCTGATGAACGAATCGCATCGGAGTTTAAAGGATGATTATGAAGTATCTTGCCCTGAACTGGATATAATGGTCAATAACGCTGTAAAATGCGATGGTGTTTATGGTTCACGTATGACCGGTGCCGGTTTTGGTGGTTGTACTGTAAGCCTTGTCGAAGCTCAGAAAACCACATCAGTGATTGAATCGCTTGAAAAGAATTATCAAAATCAAACAGGTATAACCCCGGAGAGTTACGAATTTAAGGCTGAAAACGGTGCCGGGGTAGATATTTTATGAACTCAGTAATTTATGTGAGGTGGAGATGAGTTGACGGGGTTCACTGAATATTTACGACAGGGATATCTGTGTTACGATCAGCACCGACAGAAAAGGTGTCGATAAGTATTTTTAGTTCGTTTTAGATAAAAGAGGAAAATATGGCAAATCTCAATATGGTGGAAAGCTTAGTCAAAGAGCGCGCAGGATGGCCGAAAGAAGACATGTCGCTTGTTTTATTAGTGTTAGACGGAATTGGAGACATCAGGCATCCTGACCACGGGATGCAAACGCCTTTGGAAAAAGCTAAAACCCCTAACTTGGATGCGCTCGCCTCCAAAAGTGCGCTTGGCAGAATGCTGCCTGTAGATTACGGAATTACCCCGGGCAGCGGGCCGGCCCATTTGGGACTTTTCGGGTATGATCCGAGAGAAGTCGAAATCGGACGTGGTGTGCTTGAAACACTCGGACTGGACATGGACTTGGAGTTCGGCGACCTTGCCGCGCGATGCAATTTTTGCACGATTGAGGATGGTGTAATAACAGATAGACGCGCCGGCCGCCCTGCTACCGAAGATAGCGTCAAGCTCTGCTCGCAGCTTCAGGCCGAAATAAGTAAAATTGAAGATGTCGAAGTGATTATCAAACCGGGAATGGGACACCGTTTCGCTGTCATTTTCCGCGGCCCGGACTTACACGAGGGGGTTTGCGATACGGACCCGCATGAGAACGGTGCACCTTTGCACAAGGCCCAAGCTGCAAACTCAGACGCTGAAAAGGCCGCAAAAATCATCGGGGAATTCCAAAACCGTGCGCTGAAAGTGCTGGAGGGGAACGACCCCATGAACGCTATTTTGGTCAGAGGAATCGCCGAACGTCCTAAAATAGCATCCATTGAAGAACGGTTCAAACTGAAAAGCGGCGCTATTGCTACTTACCCAATGTACAGAGGACTCGCAAAATTGGTCGGGATGAATGTTGTCGACACCGGTTCCTCAGTAGAAGATGAATTCAAAAGCTATCAAGAGACACGAAGCGAATTTGACTACCACTTTATTCATGTCAAAGGGACGGATGAAGCCGGTGAGGACGGGGATTTTGATTACAAAGTCGAAGTAGTGGAAGAGGTGGATTCAAAACTACCGATGGTTTTGGATCAAAAGCCGGATGCGCTTGCCATAACCGGCGACCACTCCACCCCCTGCCCGATGAAACTGCATAGCTGGCACCCCGTACCACTGCTTCTGCATTCTGAACGTTGTGACGTTGCCGGGGCAGACAAATTCACAGAACTCGAGTGCTCGCACAAGGGTACTTTAGGCACTTTTCATTCAATGCACCTTATTTCACTCATGCTGGCCAACTCAGCGCTGTTAGACAAGTATGGAGCATAAAAATGAATAACGATGAAAAAAAATGTCGCTCGACTACAATTCTATCTGTCCGAAAGAATGGCCAGGTCGCTATAGGTGGAGACGGGCAGGTTACGATGCAAAGCACTGTCGCTAAACACGGTGCCAACAAATTGCGCCGGCTGTATCACGACCAGGTTTTGGTCGGTTTTGCCGGTTCGGCCGGTGATGC
>PUNP01000797.1 GCA_003551785.1 Candidatus Brocadiaceae bacterium
AGGATGCGGCTGCCGTTTGACTGGGGCCTGCCCGGTGCCTGGCAGTCCTACGGCTGGAACTCTATGGAGCAGTGGCTCCTGGAAGACGATATTGCAGGCGAAAAAAGAGTCGCCGAGGCCCTTCGACGGATACGGCGGATGCCCTGGCCTATGGACTTTATTAACCCACAGCTTAAGACTGCCTGGGAGCTTTATCTCAATCACAGCTTCTTCTACGACGACGACATTGTGCCGTACTGGATGGAGGCCAACTTCCCGTACAATCCGGAATTGCAGACATGGGACGATATGCCGGAGGTTTATAACAAAATAGGCAGAGGATTAAGAGTAAGTCCTATTAAGGTCCGCTACGCCGTCCAGAACATACTCACTCGCCAGATGGACGATACGATAAGAGCGGTCGAGCACATAGCACGGAAAAAGCCCTATGCCGAAGGTGCGGATCTGCCGTTTATCGGCTCGCTGATCGACAGAAAGTCTATCGGATGGCAGTCGCAGTCGGTACGCAGCCTGGCCGAGCTTGACAGACAGTATCAGGCACTGAACACACTGGCAAACAGTATCCAGCAGCGTGAAGGCAGAACCGAGGACTACCGCACCGTAAAAAGGCAACTGAGAGAGCTCGAGCCGGCACGAAACGCCATGAGGCATGTACAGGGTATATGGAACAGGATTAAAGAAGAATCGGCCAAGCCGCAGCCGGATCGAGAGAAGATCGAGCGGATGAAGCGGGATATGACGCGGCGGGCGAGGGTGTTTCTGGGAAGGTATGAGGCTAAGGGCAAATAAAGCGGGTATTAGGGGTTTACGACTTCTTAAGCCGTATATAAATTTAATGCGATTTTAGAATTTTTTGATAAAACCTACAAATTTTGGCAATTAAAGGCGTAATAGTGCGCGTAATGCAGTTATTATTGGATACCGGTGGTACTCCGGTTAAAAAAAAAAGGGAATTTTTCTTGCCTCCACCACGGGAAGTGCTATAACAAGATTAAATTAAGTGAAAAAGTTGCTATTTGGTGCTGGATGCGTGTTATTCGGTCCGATGAAATGGCCTGTGAAATTACAGGTAAAAGCAAATAGGGAGTTAAAACTATGGAAGCCAGATTTGGTAATCTTCAAGACTGCCGCCGTATCAGAAATTCTTTTGCACATCTCACACACTTCGCTTTGCTGCTTATTATGTTTTTTCCCTACGCAGCATTTGGTATTGATTCTAGCCAGATTGAGGCAGTCATGCGTAAATATCAGAGTAAATACCATTATGTAGCAGTTGTAAATGATTTTTCCTCAAAGCATCTTACCTGGCCAGGCAAAGACTGCCAGAGCTCTGCGCCAAGTTATCCTATTAATTTTTATGGGCAAATAACAGAGCAGAAGGCAGAATCCCTTGTTAACAACATTGTTGGCAAGTTTTACCATCAATATAACAATAGCAATATATATTGGCGTTTTCTGGATAGCCTTCCCGAAGGTCAAGAATCTTACGAGATGCTGAACCTGGCTGCACCAGATCCTTCAGCCAGTTGGCAGGACAGGCTAACACATGTCAGCGATGATATTGATAAACTTATGTATTATCTGGTCGGGACCGCTTCGTATGTTGACTATATCTATAAGAATGGGTCGGGGACGGATAATGCCGAATTTTCCGGTAGCGGATGCGAATTTGAGATTGTTAGCAATGGGTCATTTTATGAAGCCAAGACAGAAGCAGAGTCAAATTGGTACAATTCAACAACAGGTAGCTCACCAATAGGGGTCGTTACATATTCTTCTCGTTATCATTTAATAGCCGAGTATTGGTGCAATGGGCTACAGGAACTTAGTTATGACGACTATTACGCCTATACAAGAAGTGTCAATGTCAAACTACAATCTGATTTATCAGATCACAATGGCACCGCATACTGTTATCTCAAATTACAGCCATGGAATAACTCCTATAACTGGGGTAATTATGAAGCAAAAGATGGCATTGCCAGTTATAATCCAGTTGCAGCTGATGAAAAGTTTTATTCATGGCATAATCCTACAACTGGACAAATTTGGACCTCTGATTATTTATTCAGTACAGATGTTCCTCAAATACCAAGCCCTTCTCGCGTAACTTGGAATGATAATGGACAGTATTCTAAAGAATGCGAAAAAGCATGGAGTTTGGCTCAAACATTAATTATTGTGGAACCTGACTTCCAAGAAAAAACCGACCCTGTGCTTGATTGCGCGGTACCTGAAGAACTGGTTTACAAGAACATTGACACAAATATTGTATATTCCGCAAGCGTTGGTTGCGGCTATAGTTCAGGTGAGACAGTAAGTGGAAGAATCATCGTTGACGATTATGTCGACGGAATGCAGGTCGAGGTTAAGCTTAACCGGACTTTTTCCGGCAAAACAGCAAGTCTTCAAATTGGCGGTACTACAGTAGAGCCTGCTGACACGGACGCAGTTCATTGTTTTTGGCCCGAGGAGGACCAGCAAACAAATGTTCGCTATGTTCCTTTTTCTGTAACAGCGTATACAGGTGAGGATCAGATAAGTTTCTCTGTAGCTTCTGTTTACACCAAAGCTTTGGGCGAGTCGGCCCCTGATCCGAATGAATCCGATAGGATAAAAGCTTACCGTGGTGAAGGCGACGACTTTGTGTTCAGGGTCACGACAAACGGATATGAGTGTTGCAACAGGCAACGGTTGCTCGGCCAGGGTAATGATATACCACAGATAACTAAACATGAAAATAATGACATAGAGATATATTATCCTGACATTGATCAGTCTTATATCTGGGGACAATATGACTATTTCTATTATTATTTTAACACATGTGCTTTTTTGGAAATGGCAATCTGGGATTATTCTCCACCATCAGCCAGCGGTGATTATATTGGATTATATGATCCTTTCGGAAGAACGCTGATTTATACCGTTGACTCATCTTGGACACAGCTTTATACGGCGGCAAACAGTTCATTCAAATGGGAATTAGACAGTGATGATCAAATAATATCAGAAGCTGAATATGACGGAAGCGGAAGGCTGAGTATTTTACGCAACTCCAATGATCCGACAAATGTTTACAGACATTACCATTATGAGGATGCTGCATATCCTGACCGAATAACATCTTATACAGATTATGCAGGTGGCGCTTCTCGGTCATTTGCGATTGTATATGACCAAACAGGAAGAGTTTCCGGCATAATAAGCGATTCAGGATCAAGCTGCGGCAGTTGTTCTGCAGGACAACAATACCTCTATACATTCAGTGATTCAGGTAATGTCCTGGAGAAATTAGATATACAGGACAATGTGATATATGAATACGAGTATGACTCCAGGGACAGGCTAATTGCCAAATGGCTCGGGCCCAAAACAGACGCCATAGCTGTCCAGATAATAGATTTTGACCCTAATGCTGGTGATTATGGTGAATCGCAACTCAAAGATGTTTATGACTTTATTTCACCTGAGGATTATCGTCTGACCAGATATGTGTTAGATGAAAATGACAACGCTGTAATGAAAATCGAATTCGATGAATTGAATATCGACAGTTCAGCCATTGACAGTGACCCCAATGAAATAATAGCATCGGGCGGCTATATCACTACTTATGAATATGACTATAATGGCAGTATTCTGACCGCGATCAGTAAAAAGACCCCGAAGTTCCACGAAGGAGCAATAAATTCCTATCGGAAAAATCTACTAACCTCCCCATCCTATAACAATGAAGACAATATACTTGTCTCTATAGTGGGTGAACAGTTAGATGAAACGGTAATCCGTAGAAACCAATATGGCACCTACACGATTAACGGGGTTTCAGTCAGGAGGCTAAGTGCCGAGCATGATGCAAGAGGCTTAGAGTATGGCGTGTACATCAATTACAATTATAATAACAACAACGGCATGATAAGCAATCGTTCTGGGGTCAGTGTAAACCAACTTAACGGCAATAGCACCCAGCTCCTGCATCAATATACATACAATTTCAACGGTACCATAGCCACTGAAACAGTTAGCAATGGCGGCAATAATGCGGTTATTACAACTTACCTGTATGACTACCTTGGCCATCCCGTAGGAACGGAGGTAAGGGATAGTCAAAATAATCTGCTTTACGAAACATACGAAAAGTCAAACGGATTTGGTGATCAGATTTACAGCATAGATAAACACGGGATTGCCAGAGGCAATGAATATGACCACTTCGGCACCCTGGTCAGTGATTTTGTATTTTATGATTCTAATGACACTTTCCTATTTGATAATGCTTGCACAGAGGATATATCAGGATTTTACGAGAATTTAGAGGTTGTCAGTCAGACACGATATTTTTACGATGATGCTGGTAGATTATCGCAAGTCCATGAAGCGGTCAGCGAAGATATATTTACTTATGACTACCCGGACAGCTGGCATATTACTGAATATGTTTATGATAGCTACGGCAGAAAAATCGAAGAAATCAGCGACTTGACCGGTCTGTACCTGATGACTTCGTATGAATATGATAATCAGGGTCAGCTTGTTAAAACAATTTTTCCGGACGGGCACTGGCATAAACAGGTTCGCAACGGTCGGGGTCTGGCAGTCAAAGAAATACGCGGATACGGCGATGAATTTACCTACCCGAATGACTTTGTCGTTACCCAAACTGAATATGATGCTGATGGTCATGTTTTTAAGCGGTATGAGGCGCAAGAAGTAACGAGAAGTTATGAAGTTGATGAGCTTGGCCGAGTGGTCAGGGAGTACCAGGGGGATTTTGAAGCTGGGTATTGTGATTACATAGAATATGCCCGAAATCTTGCTGGTGATGTGCTGGTAGAAACGGCGGTCAGCGTTGACCAAATGGGTAATGAAACCATTGTCCAAGAGATTAAGAACAGATATAACGCTCGCGGCGAGCGGATTGAACAGCGTATAATCGCTGATCCGGCAACCGGCGAAGATGACTTACTTGATAGAGTCACGCTATATGTCTATGATGTATTCGGAAGGCAGGTTGAAAGCATCGCCAAGGCTGACGGCAATGATGAAATTTACACGGATGCCAACAAGCAAAGGGTAAAATATCAGGTTGCTGACACTATTGACTGGAATTGGTATGACCTCGAAGGCAACCTCATTTATAATGCTCGTTTTGAGTATCAGCCAAGTTATTATTATTATTTTCCATTGTATAACATTGAGGACTTGCTCTCTTATGCAAAAGATCACCAGCAGGTACACATAACAAGATTCAATTATAGCAATGGCCGAGTTTCTAATGAGCAGGTTCTGAAAGAATTCGATGAGGATGATCCTTATTTCTATAATTATAATTATCCTGAGGCGGGCCTGATATGGTATCAGACGGCTTTTTATGAATATGACTCTGTCGGTAGACTTGTGCTTACTGTAGATGCCGATGATAATTTTATCGAGTTTAGGTACAACTCAAGGAACCAGCAAACCGAGCAGACGCTTTGGCAGGGCCGCCAGATATTAAGGCTCAATGACGACACACCGCCTGACCCTAACTTTGAGCCATACCCTTTGCAAACATCATTAACGGCTTATGATACAGCCGGTAGAAAAACATGTGAAGCAGTTCTTCATGATCCACAGATTGTTACAGAAATTGATAATGTCGATCGTTCTAAAGACAGTGTCATTGATTATATTTATGACCAATACGGAAGGTTATACCGACAGAGAGGCTATTTTGACGGCAATAGCGAACGGGTCGCTCTGCAGGAATATAGTTATGACCAGATGGGCAGGGTCAGCGATGTTGGCTTTTACGAGCTTCAAGAGTTTTTCTGGGTCGACGGCAGCCTGCTGCTTGAAACTAAAATCCCCTTAAGACATCTCAACTACCAGTATGACAGCGCAGGCCGCAAAGCTCTCTTGCTGCAGACCGATATAGATACTTATACCGGTGATGAAATTGAACTTGAAACATGGTACGAATATGATATTGCCGGAAATGTCGCGCGGATAGACAATAGCGAAGCAACCGTTGCTGACTACAGATACGATGTGCTTGGAAGAAAGATTGAAGAAATCAACGCTGTCGGTAATACAGTTCTGTATATATATAATAGTTTCGGCGATCTTGCCGATATTATTGAAGACCCGCAGGGACTTGACCGGCTTACACATTATGAATATGACCGCTTCGGCAGACAAATTGAGATTGCATCAGGCAACGATGCGACAACCTATGAATATAACTATGTGGATAAAGTTACACAGATAAATTATCCATCAGATAAGATGATTGAGTACGGTTATGATATGCTGGGCAATGTCATCAGTCGAACTGTAACGCAAGGCAGTGAGAGCTTGACGACACAGTATAAACGGGATGCTCTTGGCAGGGTTTCTTATAAGCAATATACCGACCAGGTAGACTGGTCAGAGCCGGATACGCTGCTGCCTTTTGATGAGATTCTGTATGATGCTGCCGGTAACAGGCATTTTGCTATTCATGTAGATGATGAACAAGACATTGAGCTTAGTTTTTACGCTTATGACGGCCTGGGCAATCTTATCAATTCCTCGGAATCATTTGCCAATTTCAGTGCTACGATTGAGTACAACTACGACCAGCGAGGGCTTATAACGGCGATGACCTATCCAAACGGCAGAATAGCTCAATTTCAGCGCAACGCAATGGGCAGGGTTGAGCAGATTAGCTATGATGATACTGTTATTGTCCAATATGGCTATCTTGGCGATGCCGTAACCAAAAAAATAATGCCGGATGCCAATATCGAATATGAAGCGATCATTGATACAATCGGAAGAATTGAAACTGAAAGCTACAGCCTGATCTCATCAGGGCAAGGCTTGACATCAAGAACCTATGATTACCAGGGCTGGTCGCAAAGGCTTACTGGCAGGAGCAACATATCTTACGGCTATGATTCGCTTGGTAGAGTTATTTCAGAGGACACAACCAATTATACCTTTGACATATTGGGTAACCCGACTAACGCAGGCCAGGATAATCTTACATATACGCTGGATGAGGAAGAAAGAATAGCTGAGGTTGCCGATGTCTACGGCGTCTTTGCTAATTATGGCTACGACCGGCTCGGCAGGCGTATAAGGAAAGATGCCGACGGTTTGATTACCTACTTCGTTTATGATTTAATGGGTAATGTGATAGCTGAGTACGAAGATGATGGGCTGGGAAATATCGAGTGGCAGCGAGACTATATTTACGGCGG
>PUNP01000071.1 GCA_003551785.1 Candidatus Brocadiaceae bacterium
AAAAAGCGCAGAAAGATCACCACCACATTTCTGGCAGAACTTCACGTCCATAGGGTTAGTATGCCCGCAAGAGAGACATCCCACGTCCGACGTTGCCGCTCCTTCAGCCACTGTGGCGGTATCTGAACCATCCCGCAGCACTTCAATCAATTCGGATGCCGTTGAGTAGCGTTTGTCCGGATGCTCTTCCAGGCACTTCCCAACTACTCCGCGAAGCCCTTCATCACTCACACGGTCAAGCCGGATCGAACGCGGCGGGCTGCCGGTGGTCAGTGCATAAAGTGTTGCGCCCAGCGAGTAGATATCGCTGCGCTCGTCCACACTCTGCCCGCTGATCATCTGCTCCGGTGAGGCGTAGTACATCGTGCCCATCTGCGAGCCGACCATCGTCATCTGAACCTCCGCCTCGCTCTCGTGCGCCAGGCCGAAATCTCCCAGCTTCGGGGTCCCTTTCTCCGACAGCAGGATGTTCCCCGGCTTGATGTCGCGGTGGATGATCCCCTTCTCGTGTGCAGCCGCCAAAGCGCCGGACAGCTGCACGCCGATCTCGCGCACTTCTTCGGGCTCCATCGCACCTTCTTTTTCCATCTTATCCTGAAGACTACCCCCGGGCACGTATTCCATCACGATCCACAGGTCGCGCCCGTCCTCCAGCACGTCATAGACCTGCACGATGTTGAAGTGGCTCAGCGACGCCACCACCTTCGCCTCGCGCCAGAAACGCTCAATGGACTTCTGATTCTCTGCGCTTTCCGCACGCAGGCACTTCAGCGCCACGGTCCGCCCGAGCTTGCGGTCGCGTGCCCTGTGCACTGAGCCCATCCCGCCGCTTCCCAGCTCGCCCTGCATCTCGAAGCGGTTGGAGATAGAGGATGTGCTGCCGGAGTCACTGCCGGAACCGCCCACGATCGTCTGCATCTCGTCGGGAGCAGAACCACCATCTGATAGTTCACCCCCCTGAATGGTTTGCATATCGGCAGGGTTACTGGATTCATCGGACACAGGAGTCGATCCGCGCATATCCGTGCCGCATTCGGTGCAAAACTTGGCATCATTCAGATGTTCTTTTCTGCATTTAGGGCAGTGCATTTTTGGGTTTAACATAATATGATTTTATTCAGTTGGTTCTACTTTGTATGTGTTCTCCGCCTATATCGTCAATCAACTGACATGAAAGGCTAAACTACGAAATGCGCGAAATGACGGGAAAAACGGCGAACGGCAAAACATTAAACAACTAAAACCCCATCAGGTGAAGAACGGCAAGGGGCAAATATCCCTTGCTGAATGTGCCGTATCAACGTTTTATCGTCGGTCTGTGACATTTTAAAACTCCTCCAAGCATCTGTAAACCTATTGCGATTTACCTTTTTGAACTTCTTCTAACCTTCCCTTAAAGCGCCAGTATAAAATGCCTATAAAAAAGGCAAGCATTATTAAAAAAGTGCTTAAAGAAAACATCCCAATCTTATATGGTAAAACTTGTTCCCCCATTATGCGTTCAAAAACCTTGGCAATAATCCAAAGTGCCAGTGACAAAAATGGAAAAATCATAACTATATAGGCCAATAATACGACAATATTCTTTAAAAAACATTGTGAAGCTTTACGGATATCATATTCGACTATATTAACGGAAAATATAAACCAAAAGAAAAATGCTGAAAAAAGGTAAAATAAAATTGAAGGGACATGAAGCCAGTGTGAATCATGAACATATTCAGTTATTACCTCCGACAAAGTAACAGCAAAAATGGCAGATATTAAAACTGCAATTGATGGGATAACTTTCGACCTGATACATTTTCCCAAAAAAGATAACGATGGCAATAAAGTTCTTGAAAATTCTTTAGTTACACTGGATATAAAAACAATGATAAATTTGCTGAGATAATAAATTGACCCCATACATGCATTCAGAATTGCAACTGGGATGTTGACAGTTAGATTTAGAATCGAAAAACCTATTTTCTGCAATGTTTCCTTTATAACAATTACAGGAATCAATATCATTGGTTTACCTACCGAATCAAGCTGCGGTCCACTTTTAATGTTTATCGGATTTATCCAATCTGTTTTTAAACTAATTACCCCTATATCCATTTTTAATGCTGAGGCTGCGATAAAAGTCACTATATATCCCCCTACGGCAAGCCAGACAACATTTTTAAAACTTTCTAAAAAATGAGATGCTCTGTTAGGGATGACCGCAAAAGGAGGAAGTATATATGAAATCAAAAGAAAGCAGCCATAAGAAAGTATAACTAAAGTCCATATGAAATATACCTTTAATAAGGTATCATTGTTTGATTTTTCTTTCGCCAATTCTCCAAATCTGTATATGAAATATGATGTTAAAACCAAGGAAAAAACAAAATTGGTCTGCCAATCCAAGACAAACAAAAACATAAAGCCGATAAAAACCATAAACATATAAATAAACTCTTTTTGTTTTTTCGAAAACCAAAGGCAAAAAAAGAAAAAGAACTGACCTATAAATAACATAATAAGAGATGGCAATGGGTACATCCCCAATGCTATCCCAAGCCCAAGGAATAATATCACTTGAAAAATAAAAACATCTTTAAAATGTTTTGGGATAGCTTTCGAACATGTGCTGCAAAACATATCATAAAGTTCAAGTGTACTGTTGCATTTTGAACATTTTTCCATATAGCCATTCCCTTTCACATTGGTCTGCCCTCTTTCGGACTGACAGCAACTTTTATTTTTGTATGAATCCGAATTGATATCCTTGTCGTCATCCATAATTCAGTAATCTTTTTTGAATCGATAAAAGAAATTCACTGTTCAATAATCACACGGAATCCTAACTCTTTGTTTGAATAACCTGTGGGGTATTTAACTCGTGAAGCTGCTCTGCAAAAGCTTGGTTCAGCAGCCCAACTACCGCCTTTGGCCACTCTCTGGCTCTTTTCTAAAGGCTTTTTTGTAGCGTTTTTTGCATAACAATTTCGGCACCATTCCCACACGTTTCCAAGTGTTGAATACACTCCCCAAGGATTGGGTTTATATCGCTTAACAGGACATGTTCCTATTACCGAAGATTTAGAATTTTGGAAACTCAATAAACCCCATTTATTAAAAAGGCAAAGGCAAAATTCCTTATCTATTTTATTCCCAAAATAGTGCGTCTGGGTAGTTCCAGCACGGCAAAAATACTCCCATTGTATTTCATGTGGTATATTCACTCTCACCCCCAGTTTTTCTGACAACCACCTGCAGTATGCTAAAGCATCATCGAATGTTATATCAACTACAGGGTTGTCAGCACGATTGAAATCAAATTTCTTATACTTCCCGCTATTATGATCAGGGGCAAATTCATGGTACATCGCATTTGTAACCGGGGTTGCCAACACCAAAAAGTCACTTTCCAATTCGATTTCTTGCCGAACCTCATCTTCATGACGCCCGAGTTCGTCTTCTGGCGAACCCATAATATATTTGTTTTTTTTCACATATACAAAGCTAAGCCCAAGTGATTTAACTCTAAAATATTCGATTTTCTTTGTTTGAACCCCCTTAGGTGTCAGACATTCTACTTCTTTATTTTCTATCTCACCCCACCATTTGATCGGTTTGGCCTTACTTTTCGTTTCGCAAACCTTTTCCAAATTTCTTTTGGGTATTTGGGTTGGAATATGTTGCGTCTTTTTTCGATGAAAAAGGACTATATCATCCGTTGTTTTACTTATTTTTACAGGTGTTTGGACAAGACATCTGGGTTTGCACCAGTTTATTATACTGCATCGGCATTCTCGAAATAATGCCTCCAGAGTTACACGCTCTTCACTGTCGGGTTCAATATTTTTTATAGCTTCGATTAACGCCCAGGTGAAAACTCCTTGCCCTTGTTCTTGAAATTCATGCGATATCTGATCTTCCTTACAGCTTGCAATTGTATAGATACCTTCTGCTGAATCCAGTTCACTAACTGTTGTTTTTGTCATCGGCATTATATCCCGACCAGCACCGCTGTGACATGCATCAAGAAAAAAAACCTTTTGCCTCGCTTTACAACTTTCTACTAATTCCTGCACATGGGAAAGCCGTATGCCGGTGACGTCCAGCGAATGCATATTTCCATCGGATGGAATAAGTAACGTACTGCCATTTCTGAGGAGGCCATGTCCAGAGAAATGTAAAACGAGCAAGTCGTTTGGTCCCACAAATGTCAACCAGCTGGCAAGCCAGGAATGGATATTTCCGTAAGTAGGCTTCCGTTCCTCCGGCTCGTCATCGGTTAACAACAACACGTTATTTTTTGGAAAACCGCAGTATTCAACGAGCGTCTGCTCCATCAATTGGACGTCCTGGACGCAGCAGTTCAGAGAACCGAGACTTTCATGATAATCGTTTATGCCGATCAGGATGGCGTATTTGCTGCTGGTTTGATTTGGCATAGAAGATATCTCCTGATTACTGCTGATACTTTTCAATTATTTATACATGGCTTTAATTCGTCTTTTCGCGCAATTTCGCGTGTTTCGTAGTTGGATTTACGCCTCCACTAAAAACGAAAGAATACCCGCCTGCCAGCTCTCCTCCGGCATGTCGGCCAGTTGGTCAAGCATCGCATCTACGCGCTCGGAACTCAGCAGCGAGAACGGATTCTGCGGCGTGGACTCGTAAATGTCGGCCTCCGTTACCAGCGGTTCCGCCGTGACGATAACGACAAGCTCCTCCCAGCCCGGGGGGCCGACTTCGAGATATTGCAGGCCGCTGCGGCTTAAATCCTCACCCGGCAGCAGCTCGCCGGGTATATTGTATTTTTTACCCGCCTTGACTTTCGCCTTTCCGATGCCGACATACGCGTTTGGGCTGTGCAGCCAGACCTTTCCGCTCGTCCCTATATTTATCACGGTCGCATAGCCAGACTCACGCGGCATGAATTCGAACTGAAGAGGTGAGTTCACCGCCAGCGAGTCAACCTTCCGGACCCCTATATCCCGTGTGGTCAACTCCACCTTCTTCATCATAACGCCCCGTGCGGCGCTGCCGGCTTTCTCGCGCAGCACCTGGGCAAAATACTCAGGCGATAACGTCTTGCCGATCAGTTCCATCGTTTGGGAAGACATTTTTGATACCGAAACGCCAAGGCGTTCCCTCTGCTGTCTGTCCTCACGTATTGCCGAGCTGGTCTCCTGGTTTTCCTTCATCGCATCTTTCGTGACTTCAGCGAGTTCGGAAAGCTGCGCCATCGCCTCTTTCAGGTTGTTTTGCATCTCATTGTTTCTTTTCTCCGCTTCCTCCGCCTGCCGGAGCACTTCCTTTGCCGAATCGGTTCTGTGGCGAATTTCTTCAATTTCCGCTTCGACCTGCGCCTTCTCCTTCTCTGCCTTCAGCCTCGCCTGCTCCATCTCAATATCCGACTCCAGCTTTTTTTTCTGCCGCTGCTGTTCCAGCTCCTCGATCTTTGTCTGGCGCTGCTGTTCAGACAGTCTCGCATCGGCCTCAATTTCCTTTTTAGCCGTCTCAAACTGTGTCTGCTGCTGCCGAAGCGTGAGTTCTCTTTCATGCTGCTGCCTCAGTGCCTCAGATTCAAGCTCCTGCAGCTTCTGCTGTTTTTTTATCTGCTTCTCCTTGTCGGCCGTTGCGGACTGGTAGCTGACCGATTTGATTTCTTTCAGTTCCAGCCATCCACAACCTATCCAGTCCGGCAGTTTTTTCAGCCACCACCCGGCCGGCAGCGCGTCCTGATTCTTCAGCGCATCATAATTAAGGCTCGATATTTCATCCGAAAGCGGCTGGCGGCACGACTGAATCAGTGTGTTTTCAAGTGATGTGACGTTGATACTATCGGTTGTCGTCAGTCTTTCCATGGCGTATCCATTCAAAAACGCCCTCGGCTCATTTATCCTGCACGCCGCACTGACGGTCAGATCGATATCCTCGCCATCGCCCGACCTGAGACCGGCGTAGGACCATTCAACATCAAATATGTCGTTTGTGACCTGCACGAGCGTATCATCATCGTTCAGTTTACCGACGTCATTAATATCCATCACACGTTCAAGTTCCCGGGTATTATCGGGGAAAGAGCGGTAGAGATAGGTTTCTGCAGAGGTATTATTTATAAATTTTACAACTTCCTTTTTTTTCCCAAAGAAATTCGATGAGGACCTGAATTTTTGACATATCATTGTGCTGTTTCTCCTATAGTAATGAACGGCAACGGCATTAAACTACGAAACACGCGAAAAACACTAAAAAAAATAACGTCTACGGATTTGAACTACGAAACACGCGAAATGACGCGAAAAAAGGACATATAAGACAAAAGGCTAAAAACATATAACTAACAACGGCGGAAGAAAATAGGAAAACCTATAAAAAGGCGTATATATTGAAACATCTCAAATGCTGTGTCCAAATATATCTTGTAATTCTGTTTCTTACCCCGTCGTTTCTCCGTTCTTTCACGCCTTTCCAGGTATTTCGTAGTTTTATCCGTTCTTTCGCGTCTTTTCGCGTATTTCGTAGTTCATGCCGTTCAAGCGTCTTCCAACTGCACGGCGAAGCCCATGATGCGGATGTTGTACAGCATGGCCAGTATGACTGCCGCCAGAAGCAGAAGAACGCTCCAGATACCGGTAAATGCACCGCCTATCATAAACCAGGCCAGAATTGCGTCTGTCACTGTATATATGCCCAGCACAAAAGCATTTTGTGGATTGGAACGTTTTCTCACCATGTTTCTGATAAAGGATATAGAGAAAACGGGCAGCAGCAGCACCAGCATGAGCCAGACAAGCCCCCGCTGGACCCATTCCGCCGTTTTTGAGGGCCGCATTTCACCCGCTCCAGCCGCTGCCGTTCTTGCCTCTTGAGTGGAATACCTGCCGCTGTACACTTCCGAGCCGTCCGCTGCAACCAGCAAATAATCGACATCGATATTTACGCCCTCGGGGTGGTGTTCAAAAGTATGCACGGTTCCGAACAGCGCGCCGTCGGCGTCAAGTTTCTGCACCTTCTTTACCGCTTCGCGTGCCGACTCGGTCGCCGGGATACGCAGGTTGAGTTTCCGCCGCACTTTTTCCAGAAAACTCAGGTCTCTCAGGTCGAGTATCCCGTGCAGTTCAATTCTGCGGCGCAGTGTATCGGTAAAATAATCCGACGGGTCGTTCCCGAAATGCAGCATAACGACATCGTGCAATTCACCGCGGTTCTGACGTATATCTTCGGCGATCAGCGCGGCGCGG
>PUNP01000873.1 GCA_003551785.1 Candidatus Brocadiaceae bacterium
AAGGAGGGAGTGACAGTGAAAACAAAACAAGTTGAGTGTCCTGAATGTGGAACTTATATTGAGAGAAGGGAATGGTATGATAAAATTGGGAAGGTAGAAGAACATGAAATTTGTTTTAATTGTGAATATGAATTTCACTGGGCTTATGGTTTTGTAATAACAAATACATTGGAGGTTGAGTGTGATGAAAATAATTGAAAGGTGTAGGGAATGTGGTGAACCTTTTCTTAGAGGGAAGTGGTTTCAATCCACTTGTGATTTTTGCTCAACTAAAAATAAGATTTTTTGGTCTAAAGGAAGTTCTAAAAATAAGGGGTGGAACAATGAGTAAATTTGAAGTTGGTGAAAAGGTTATTATTGATTATGGTGGTTCATCAAAAATAAAAGGCACAGTTTTTGGAGTATCATCAGAGGCTGATTTTCAAGGTGACCAATATGCGGTTGAACATATACATGAAGGTGATAATTTGATTTGTAATGTATTTAGAGAAGACCAATTAGAAAAATATAAACCACCAGAGGAGAATTTAAAAGAAGGGGCTAAATTCAGGACTGAATTACAGGAGTATGAAGTTTTGGCTAGACACAAAGAAGATGGTGAAGTACATTATTTTTGTAAGTGTATTGGGAAAGGGTGGTTGGATGTGATTTCAAGTGAGCAAGTTTATAAAATTAAAGGAGGTGCAAAATGAGAAATGCAATTAGTATAGCATTAGAAATACTGGCTTATTTATTTTTGTTGGTGTTAGCTTTTGATATAGGTTATGATGTTTTGGTGTAATAATCATTATAACAGCTTTATATTCATTTGGATTTATAGGTTAAGGAGGGGATTAATAGTATGCATAATCAATTTAAAAAGTATCAATTTAAAAAGTTTGTTGATAAAACATTAAAAGAAATTAGACAGAAACCAAAGCCTAAAGTTAAACTATTAATAAACACAGATAGTGATGAAATAGAAAAGAGATATGATGATTGTCACACTTATTTTCTGTTTCATATTTCTGAATTTTATATTAACTGGTTTATTGATTGTGGAGAGTGGTTTATATATGTTGATTTTAAATTATTTCATTTTAGTTTCAGTTCTGTTGGTAATTCTTTTAAGTGGAAAGGGGTGGCTATTTGCAACAAAGAAGAATGCCCACTAAAGGTTAAGGAGGTAAAAGAATGAGAGAAAAAATGACTTTGGTAAGCTTATTAATTGGGGTGTTATTGATGTTTGTGAGTATGTTGGCTGTAATTGTTGATTGGGTTGGGGGGATGAACTTCCCAGCTCAAGCTTTTATATTTTTTATTGGAGTTGTTTTGGCAATGATTATTTTATTTGGAGAGGTTGGGTGATGGGTGATTTTTGCAGCAATTGTAGAAGGGTTTTGCCTTCAAAATTTATGACTAGATGTGAAGCTTGTGGGAAATACTTTTGTGGAAGGTGTATGTTAGGGAGATATTTGTGCAATGGGTGTATGGATAGGATGAATGGTGAGGAGAAAGAATTTGGTGAGATAGAGGGAATGGTGATTTGGTTAGGTTTATAGGGAGGAGGTGTTGGATGAAATTATTTTTTTTAGGAATTGTTTATGCTGTTTTTAGTGGGTTGGCAACTATGTATGCCTGGAATACTTTAGCAGTGGAAATTTTTGATTTATTTGTGATTGGATTTTGGGAAGCTTTAGGAATTAATGTGTTGTTTGGTTGGCTTACACAGAGATATCAAGGCACAATGGATAAAAGCATGGATGAAAAAGTTGTTTATTTTTTAGGCATGTTTTTAAGGCCAGCAATTGTGATAATTTTTGTGTTTATTATAGGGATGAAAATGTGATTTTTTTTCCTTTTATTTCTTTAAAAGGTAAAATTATTTAATACTATTTGAAACTTTACTTTTATAATATATAATAATAATAGAGAAGGTTTAAATAAAAATATTAGAAAAATTTACCTTTTATTTAAAAAAAAGGTTTTTATTTAAAAAAAGGTTTTTATTTAAAAAAAAGGTTTTTATTTAAAAAAAAAGGTTTTTATTTTAAAAAAGGAAGGAAGGATTCATATGCCCAGGCCAAGTGATTATTATAAATATAAATGGAATGAAAAATTAGATTTAGTAAAAGGCTGGGCAAGAGATGGATTGAGTAATAAGCAAATTGCTCATAATATAGGAATTCATAAGGCTACTCTGTACGAATGGGCCAACAAGTACAGCGATTTTGCCGATGCCTTAAAGAAATCAAAAGAAGTTGCTGACTATGAAGTAGAAAATGCTTTACACAAGGAAGCAACAGGCTATTTTTACAAAGAGCAGAATGTTTCAAATACTGGAGAAGTTGTTGAAGTAAGGAAATATGCCAGACCAAGTGTGTCTGCTCAAAAATATTGGTTGAATAATAGACAAAGGAATAAATGGAATAGTATGAATAAGCATGAAATAAGTGGGCCAGATAGTGGGCCAATTGAATTTAAAAATGATGATTTAAAGAAATTGAGTGATGAAGAGCTAACAAGCCTTGAAAGATTAGTTGAAAAATTGGGAGAAGAAGAAGAAGATGATGAATAAACTAAAAGAACTGCCCACACTTTCAGAAATTAGAAAAGAAAAAAGCAGAAGGAATAAAGAGAGAAGTGAGGAAAGTTTGATTGGTTTTATAAAAAAGGCTTGGCCTGTAGCTGAACCAGCTACTGAATTTATAAATGGGTGGCATATTGATGCTATATGTGAGCATTTAGAAGCTGTGAATAATGGAGAAATAAGAAAGCTTTTGATAAATATGCCACCCAGACATATGAAATCACTTGCTATAGCTGTTTTTTGGCCATGTTGGACTTGGATACACAACCCTTCTATACAGTGGTTATATAGTAGTTATGCTGGAAATCTTAGTATCAGAGATAATGTGAAAAGTAGAAGGTTAATACAATCACAGTGGTATCAGAATTTTTGGGGTGAAAAGTTTGATATTATAGATGACCAGAATACTAAAATTAAGTTTGAAAATAGTGAGAATGGTTATAGGATGGCAACTTCAGTTGATGGACAAACTACTGGTGAGGGTGGAGATATAATTGTGGTAGATGACCCACACCATGCTAAAGAAGTAAGGTCAAAAACCAAAAGGGAAGCAGTTTTGACTTGGTGGGATGAGGTAATGTCAACCAGATTAAATGACCCAAAGAAATCTTCAAGAGTAATAGTAATGCAAAGACTTCATGAAAAAGATTTATCTGGTCATGTTTTAGAAAAAGGTGGATATGAACATTTATGTTTACCAGCAGAATATGAACCCAAAAGAAAATGCTCCACTTCAATAGGATATAGTGACCCAAGAGAAGAATCACAGGAGCTATTGTGGCCAGAAAGATTTGGCAGAGAAGAAATTGAAAATTTGAAGGTTGATTTAGGAAGTTATGCAGCAGCAGGACAGCTACAACAACAACCTTCACCACAGGAAGGTGGATTGTTTTCAAAAGAGGACTTTGAAATCATTGAAAGTTCACCAATTGCTACTGAAATCACAGTTAGGTATTGGGATATGGCTGCTACAGAGGAAACTCCAGGAACTGACCCAGATTGGAGTTCAGGGCTCAAATTTAGCTTGAAAAATGGTATTTATTATGTGGAACACCTTGAACATTTCAGAGCAAGCCCAAATCAAACAGAACAAAAAATCATCCATACTTCTGAATTAGATGGTAGTGAAGTAATAATAGGAATAGAGCAAGAACCAGGAAGCTCTGGAAAAATGGTAATAAATTATTTTAAGAAAAAATTGTATAATAGAATAGTATATGGAAATAAAGTAACTGGAAGCAAAGTTGACAGGGCTTTTCCATTAAGTGTGAAAGCAGAAGCTGGACTGATAAAACTTGTAAGAGCAGGTTGGAACAGTCCATTTTTAGATGAATTGGATGTTTTCCCTTATGGTGAACATGATGATATAGTTGATTCACTGTCAGGGGCTTATGAGATTATTACTGTAATTGAAGAAATAATGGAAGGACTGCCTGATGAACAAGACAATTTTGATGTAGGAGGAAGGGTGCAAATATCATCTTATTAAGAGGAGGTGGAGAAATGAAAAGGGCTTTTGTTATGATGATTATAGTTTTTATGCTGATTTTTGCTTTAGCTGCTTTTGTAACTGTAACAACTTCAGCAGCTTGGGATGGCCATATTGAATTTGATTATAGTTATTTCAGTGAAACCTTCCAAAGTGAATTTCAGATAGGTAGAAGGTTACATGATTCACCTATGAAAATTGGAATGGCAACTAATTTTAAGCATTATTTAGAATTTCAACAAATAAGATTATTTATGGATTATGAAATACCAACTGACCCAGGAATGACTTTTACACTTTCAGCAATTTGGGATGATTTGATATTTGAACCAATAGACTGGAATTTCAAATTAAGATATGAATTTTAGGAGGCACCAAAATGGCTCATACTTTTGATGAGAATAAAGGTTTATTTTTACCCAATCAATTTAAAGAACTGATGGGTGAAAGTGATGATTTCAATAAAATAACATCATTTCTTGAAGGGCTTGCCAAGCTGGAATTACAGCTGGAAGATGAAGGCTGGCAATCTTTAGGGAATGATGATGAAATAGATTTAAGTCAAAAAAGCAGGAAAAACTTACAAAAAGAAGCTTATGCCTATTGGGTGAAAAATCCATTATTAGGAAGGGCTGTTGAAACTAATACAAATTATATCTATGGTAATGGATTTAATTATCAAGCTGATTCAGATAATGTCCAGGAAACTTTAGATGCTTTTATGGATGATGAAGATAATAAAAGAGAAATGACAACCCTTCAATCCCAACAGGTAAAATGTAATGAGCTTCAGATTTATGGAGAGCTATTCTTGGTGTTTTTTGTAGATGAAATGACTGGGAGGGTTAAAATAAGGTCATTACCTCCAACACAGGTAAGTGATGTGATAACTCACCCAGAAGATGCTCAACAACCTCTGTGGTACAAAAGAGATAGAAATGTTAAAAAATATGATTTTAATAAACAAAAATATAAGGTAGAAAGAGAGACAAAGTATTATGCTGATTGGAAGCAGCCTGATGATTTAGGTGGTGTTGAGCCACCTGAGAGCCAAAAGGCTGAAGGAGTTATCTATCACATCAAAGTAAACTGCCTTAGCCACAACAAAAGGGGCTTCTCAAAGCTCTACAGAGGAATGGACTGGGCAGGCGCTTACAATAAATTTTTAGAGGACTTGGCAAGTGTTTGGGATACACTCTCAAAATTTGTTGCTAAAAATAAAGTAAAAGGAACTTCTGGTGATTTACAAAAACAGGCTAAAAACTTAAAAGAAATGTTATCATCAATGAATAAAAATGCTGGTGGAATATATCAAGAGAATACTGGAAGCAATTTGGAGACAATGAATGTAAGAGGGGCAAGTTTAGATGCTGAAGATGGTAGAAGGCTTTTATTAATGGTATGTTCAGCAACTGGATTGGTGGAACCATTCTTTGGTGACCCATCTACTGCCAACCTTGCCACAATGGAAGCTATGATGGGGCCAATGCTTAAAATGTTTTCAAGTGACCAGGAGTTGTGGAAATCAATTTGGCAAAATATCTTTGATTTTGTGATAGACAAATCAATTGAAGCTGATGGTGGTATTCTAAAAGGCCATATTGAAGAGGATATGTATGGAACTGAATTTTGGGTCATAGCTGATGAAATTGAAAGGACTTTTGAAATTGATTTTCCACAGATGGTTGACAAAGATATACCAGAAATGGTTGAAGCTGTTAAAGATACATCTGAAACTTATTTGGTGCCAGAGAAAGAGCTTAGCAGAATTTTATTGAACCTCTTTGATGTAGATAATGTTGACAAGGTTTTAGGTGAGATGTATGATGGAGATGGAAACCAAGAGCCACAAATTAATCATGATGGAGAAATAGAAGAAGGTATGAGCCAAGAAGCATTGATTGAAGCTGTTCAAAAAATTGTTAAGAAAAATAAAAGGTGATAAAATGGCTGCCCCAAAATTAGAAAGGCTCATCAATAAAGAAGAAAAAAGAATGTCCAATGAGATTTATAAGGTTTTTATAGATAATGATGAAGATATAAGGAATCAAATTGTCAGAGAACTAAAAAAGGAATTGGGCATTGAATTAAAAGAGTCAAGAAAAATTATTCCATTTAGGGAGGCAACTGTTCATGATTTAGCTTCTCAACAAAATGCTAGAATGATTATTGATAGAGTCAATTGGAGTGATTTTGAGAATAATCTTACATCATCTTTTGATAAACACTTTTCAAATATATATGGAGAAGCAGGGCTGAGCCAAGCAGGGGCTTTAGGCTCAAGTTTCAGCCTTTTAAATCCAAGGGCAGTTGAATATCTAAGAGAACATTCAGCTGAACAGATAGTAGAGATAACACAAAATACAAAAGAAGGTTTAAAAGATATAATGGCAGACTTTTATCAGGCAGAAAAAACACCAGCTCAGTTGGGTAGAGAGATAAGGAAACATGTTGGGCTTCATAGCAACTGGGCAAAGGCTGTAGAGAATAGAAAAGCTGATTTGATAGGGGCTGGAATAAGACCATCAATTGCTGAAAATAGGGCTTCAAGATATGCTGAAAAGTTAAAGAGGAAAAGAGCTGATATGATTGCCAGAACTGAAACTATAGCAGCTTCAAATCAAGGAAGGCAAGAAGCATGGCTACAAGCTGGATATGAAAAGCAACACAAGGTTTGGATAACTACACCTGATGATAGGATGTGTGAAGAGTGTTTAGCTATGGATGGCCAATCAGTTTTAATAACCAAAAATTTTGTTTCACCTGATTATGGAGAAATTGAAAACCCACCACTTCACCCTCATTGCAGGTGTGCTACAAGGCTTGAACTTGCTGAACCTGAGGATGTAGGAGTGAAAGAGCCAGGAGAATTTGAAACTGCTGAAGATGCTGAAATATGGTTAAAACAAAAGTATGATATTGATGGTGAATTCACTTATGATATGGAACAACAAGATTATCCAAAAATTATGGATAATTTAGGCTATAGTTATGAAGAGATTGTAGCAGCTGAAAATAATAATTTTGCTAATTTTAAAGATGTTAATTTGGATATGAGATTGCTCAATGAAAGTATGGTTGAATTTGATAGACTTGCTCAGAAATATCCAGAAGTTGCTGAAAGATTAAATTATATTGGAACTCACTCTAAACATGATATGGCAGG
>PUNP01000623.1 GCA_003551785.1 Candidatus Brocadiaceae bacterium
ATCCTGGCATTGCCGGCAATATGCAGAGTGACGTTGCTGAGCAGATATATGGTTCCGATTAAGTATGTACCGCCGCCGGGGAAGACAACCGTGCCGCCGCCATTTTTATGACAAAGGTCAATCGCGCTCTGGACCGCTGTCGTATCATACCGCTCGCCGTCGCCGGAAGCGCCATGTTCTTTAACATTGTAGTAACCGCTGAATTCATTATGCATCTATGAAATGTCCTTTATTGTTGTCCGCTTATGTGAAACACCGGGTTCTTCGTTCGTCGTTCCTGATTCTTCGTCCGCAAAATTACAAATTATGTTGCCCACCAGAGTTTCCGTCCGAGGTATCAGGCGCCCCGTGCCGGCGGTCGAACTAATATGAAACAGGAAACTCACTTACACGCAACATAGTCGCTCCCATTGGCTTAAGCGCCAGGGTGTGTTCCTCGGAATGCCGGTAATAGTAGCCCGGCAAACTGTCCCATGAAAAAGCAAATCCCTGTTTTTTTACAACTAAGGTCAAATTTTATCTTGCGCCTTATTTGATAGTCCCCGCCGTATTCAAGTCTAGAGATGCAGCATAAAAAGGGGCGGATTCAGGGGATACCCCCTGCCTCACTGTTGCAAGATGAAGCAAGGCAAGGGGAAGCGAACTGCCTATATGGGCAAAAACTTCTGCATTCCCCGAAATTTTATTAATATCCTCTGTAAAGAAAAAACCGTCTTTGAAATACTTTTGCAACAACTTCTCCGCCCAGCCCTCCGCTGCTTTTAAGAAATCATTTTCGGGATTGGCTCTGGCCAATTCCACCCAGCCCATAAGGCATGCGATATCGCTCAGATTGTCTTCAGTCCTGTTTGTCAGTATTTTATTCGGCAGAGGATTCGATTTTTTAATATCCACTGTATATCGCTTATGTTCATCATTTTGTACAACCCACCCCATCGAGCCGGCAAGGTCTAAGGCAATATCTCTGAACTTACTTACTTGTAAAATTCGATAGGCTTTTGCATAAGCAAGGAACATAATGCCGTTGGGGGGCAAGGGGACAAGGTTGCGGCGCTTGACATAACCGGCGCCTTCTATGCAATCAGCCCGCTTTATGCGTCGACCGTCACTGAAAACTGGTAAAAACGTGTTATTGCAGGTATCATACGCGAAGCTCGCAAGTGCTTCCAGATCATGTCGTACAAAGTCCAGGAGAAAGCTTCCTTTCGAGTCGCCGAGAGCTTCATAAAGATTCATAAAAGTCACTGCGACGCGCCCATAGCGCATTAGAATAACCTTGCAATCAATGATTGAGGTTTCATTGACGTTCAGTTCCCGATTCAGCGGTTCGGTAAAAGATGCACGCACCCTGCACGGCTCGCGATGGTTGAACTGATAGCCACCGAGTTGTGTATCGGGATGTCTTATCTGATCATATCGCGACAGCAGATTGCGAGCCCAATAGAGCGGCTTGGGGGTATCCGACAGCCTGGAAAGCTCGGCCGCAGCCATTATCAGGTCGCTGCCCGTATTGATGAATGAAAGGCACACATTTTCTATTATCGGCAGCTCCCCCCCTTTAAAATCCATATCCCATACCCGGCCGGTTCCAGACTTCATTCTCGAACCTCCGTAATTTCCATGCCGGTTGAAAAGAAGATTTGACCAGTCGCGAATATGCCGTTCCCAGAAACCTTCCACTAAGATTTCCGTTTCTTCCGGTTTTACCCTGTAAAAAGCGCTGTAAGCGGGATAAACACATTTCATTTCATGACAGCCAAATATGGGTTTCTTTTTATCCAGATCGTAGAAAGCATGACCACCCCAGTAGAGCAATCCGCTGATATCATCCTGCAATCTGGTCATTGCATATTCAACCCATTCATCCGCCGTATCACGATAACATCGCCTGCCGGTTAATTCGGTTAGGGCATGTAACGTGCGCAGAAACGGCTGATGCAATGCAAAATTGGAAGTAACTCTGCCATGCCACAGTCGCGACTTACCAGAAACGGGATTGAAAGCATCTATGAAAAGAGGCGTTTTTTCTTTACCGAATTCATCACGATAGCAGTTAAGTACATTATCAGCGTAACTTGCAACAGTCTCAATCATCGTTTTTTTCATACCAGTATACCTCAGCGAATATTTTTAGCATCAGATTCAGTTAACAATGGTATTTTCAATGTAATGCTTGTTCCATAAAACTTAAGCAGCTTTTATCACAGGCATAGAATCTGGCCTTTCTTTTTGCGCAGCCAGGCACCGGACTGATTTGATTCTTTCCCGTCTTCGGCCAGCCGCACATCCGGATGCCGATTGCGCTTCCAGCCGGGATGTGCCGTAGTCACACGCAAAGTTGTTATCAGCCAGTCCAGTAGACGCCGTCGGCACTGTTCGACTATCTGACGGTGACCCGGATCATTGATAAGATTATGCTGTTCGTGCGGATCATCCTCTGTGAAATGGTGTCACCATTTCAAATCTTTTAAGTTGTTGCAAAACAATGCTTTAAAATCCAACACCCCCTCTTTAAGGGCGTTAGACTCGTTTTTAGGGGGTATTAAAGAGGTTGTAAGAGGCTTCCGATTCCTTTAAAAACCACGCCCCCACTTCATTTTCCTCCTCGGACACTTCAGTTTCCAGGTCAAATCGACGAAGATATTTTTCCTTCATCCCTTTTACAAAGCTCTGAGAACCAACGGCAAGAGCTTCGCTCCATTCAGGCTGACGACTGCACAATGAACCGGCCGCTCCATCGGATGCCAAACCTTCTTCTAAGCCAGTGATATACGTGTTTATGAATTCCTCCCTATTCATTCCGCCCAGGGTCAGTTGCAAAGCCTCACTGGAAAGAAGACGGTACCTCTGACGTGCTCCAATGTGCTCAAGATAACCACACCAATTCCAGTCCCGCGGATGATTGACAATCGCGCAGAATATTGGCCACGGTCGGCCTGTCCGGCTCGATCAAGGCGCCGTCCCAGGGCCAGACGATACCCTTTTTTAGTCGTGAACGCCAGGTGTAACGGCCGGTAAGCAGATTGTAACGGCTGGGAGTACAGACACTGGAACCGGCGTGGGCATTGGTGAAACGCATACCGCGTTCAGCCAGCCCGTTAAGATTGGGAGTCGGAATTTTGCAGTCGGAATTAAGACACTGCACATCGCCGTAGCCCATGTCATCGGCAAAAATATAAACAATGTTTGGTTTGCCCATTTGTATTACCTCGTGATTTTTCAACCTATGAGAGATCCGGATTAAGTTCTTCTCCAACAGCGCCACCGGGATGAATAAGAGCGAACTGTTCCAGTTTATAATCTGTTTCCTCCATAATAGCAACAAGCATCGCATCAAAAATGGCAATTGTTGCAATGAAGCTTGAAGTTGCCATGACATTGTATTTATCTGTTTCTTCTTTGACCTTAAAGGGGACAACGATCTGGGCTTTTTTGGCAACAGGTGAATCAAGATTTTCCGTCAGAGCGATAAGTGTGGCGGATTTCTGGTTGCAAACATCTAAAATAGGGAGCAACTCCACAGTCTTCCCACCCCGGGATACCATCACCACTGCGTCCCCCTTCTTTACACACCCCAGTCCCCCATGAACGGCCTCAGCCGGAGAGAGAAACTGGGCGTTTCTTTCAATACAACAGAGGGAATGTGCAAATTTTCTGGCCGCGATACCGGAGGTACCGCTGGCACAAGTAATAATCTTGGGACATGTGCTCAGCACATCGACCGCTTTGCTGAACTGTTTTATATCCAGGTTCTCAGAAATATGAGAAATAACGTTACTTTCCACCACAAAAGACTTTTTTGCTCTTTGCAAGGCCTGATTTTTCATTGTTTCCTCTCCTTGCGACTGACATTTTGTCGAATATCTCTGATAGCGGCGGTATAATCGTCTTGAGAAAAGACTGAACTTCCAGTCACCAGGACATTGGCCCCGGCTTCGGTGACGAGAGGGGCGTTATCAGCGTTGATGCCGCCATCCACCTCAATATCAATCGACCGACCTAACCGATTAATTTCGTTTTTTATGACACGTATTTTTTCGCACATATCCATAAATTTTTGCCCGCTAAAACCCGGTTCCACGGTCATGACCAATACCATATCTATTTGGCTCAAATAGGGGAAAAGAGTCTCAGGCTCAGTTTCAGGCTTTATGGAGATGCCTGACTTTATTTTATATTTTCTGATATGACGGATAACTTCACGCGTATCATTCTCACATTCCAGATGGAATGTAATATTGTCGGCGCCGGCTTCGACAAACGACGACAAAAACCTTTCCGGTTCGCGGATCATAAGGTGAACATCAAAAAAAAGATTTGTCTCTTGTCGGAGATGAGAAACCAATAAAGGCCCAAAGGAGATATTGGGCACAAAATTCCCATCCATGATATCTAAATGGAGCATCTCCGCACCAGCTGACTCGATGGCTTTGACCTCAGAACCCAGCCTGGCGAAATTACCGGCAAATATCGATGGAGCGATCTTAATTTTTTTCATTGGAATATTTTTTATTTTATATTTGCTGTATTTTGATATGCAACTGAAGCTTTCGCAGATTTTGAACTATATTTTCTAAGTGAAATATCCAAGTTGCAGCACCTTGCGCCCAAGGAAGACCATAGAGACACTACCGTTGATAATGCCCAATGTCACTCCACGCAATTTGTGGATATTCCATTTGCACAACCGAGGTTTTTCGTTTCATTCACTCTCCAATTATCTGAACCTGGCAGATCCTCTTGCGCGCTCTTACCTGATCCCAATCAATAAAGTAAAGGAAACCAAATTCACCCAGTTGTAAGTCACCATCGGCAAGAACGACTGATTCGGAGCGCCCGAAGAAAACAGAACGGAGATGGGCGTCGGTGTTCAGGCTGAATTTTGCGTCTTCCCCGGCTTCATTTTCCGCAAAATCAATATGCTTTGGCCCTGGATGCATGTACTGCCCTTCAGTTTTACAGGAAGGAACGAGCCGCTCCATAATATTGCACAGGTCTTGCTGCAGGAATTCTATACCCCAATAGTTTGTATCGTGAGAACATTCCTGGGTCATAACGCTGCAGGTAGTATGATGGGAGTATACAACACATATGCCATTTTTAATACCAGAATCTTCAACAATTTTTTTCACCTGGTCCGTCACATCATGGAATGTCGGATTCAACATTTCAGACTGAAGGTCAATAGTATCTCTGTAAATTGCCATACCCTTTCTCCATATAAAATTACAAGAGTTATCCTACAAGTGACTATTTACCGCACATATCTCGTCCCATGCGACACGAGCCGCACGTATCATCTCATCCACCATTGCAGGGGGGTCTTCGGCTTTGATGATACCACTTGTTGCGCCCGTCCCCTGCGCACCAGCTTTTATAACATCATACACATCTTTCCCGCTGCTTATCCCGGCGGCCTGCAAAACAAGAATATCGGGGTTCACGCTCTTCACGGCCATATTGCTGGCGTGGACATAATTCTCCCCGCTGGTTTGCCCTGTACCGATGAGTTCTGACGGCTCTGCAATGATAATATCAGGAGAAAAATGCGCTATAGCCTTAGCCTCTTCAATGGAATCTGTGCATACAATGGAAAGAAGTCCTACTTCATCCGCCCGCCTAACGGCCCTTCTTAATTCGTTTACTTTCATTGGTTTCTCGGCGTGATTCAGCATAACACCCGCCGCACCGGCATCTTTAACTGCCTCGGGAAGCACGGATCCTAACCCCCTGCCCACAGGTAAAGGGTCCATGTGCTGCGCACAGATAAGAATTTTTTCTGTCTCCGCGGCCAGAAGCCGTATATCAGTATACTGAGGTGTAAAGATAATATCGACATCATACTTTAAGGCTGCCCAGTCCGCAGCCTTAGCAAGTTCAAGTACATTTTCGCCGAAAAGATAAGCCTTCGGCCCTATTTCAAAAAAAGGTGGTTTGATTGGCTTTTTTACAGTCATGATTTATTTCTTGAATAATTTCCACATTTGATTTGACAATTAGCCAGATATAAATGAAAACAACGGGCGTAAAGATGTAAGGAGTGCCTCCCATCGAACATGTTTTCAAGTATTATTCATCTCCTGCCCCCTTGCGGGCTATAATGGCGGCGCCTCTACAGGCCGATTCCGTACCCCCGGCAGTGACAAAAGGAATACCCGTATAGCGGGACTTCAAATCCATCAGCAGCTTGTTCCGAGCTCCCCCCCCCGCTGCAATAACTCGCTTAGGCTTTTCCTCCGGAAACATTTTTTCAATTATACCCTTAAACGAAACAGCAATGGACTCGTTTATGGCATAGACAAAATGGGCATGGGAAAGACCGGGAGAAATACCGCTGAAGACATCAGAAAGTTTTTTTCCATTGATTGCCCCGGTCTTCACCGTCAATCCGGCAGAGCAATTTACATGCTCCGCCATTTCAACAAGTTCAGGTACCGAAAATTCCGGGGCGAAATGATCCCTGTAGGCATCAAGGGATGAAGAACCGTTATTATCAAACGCCATACGACAGTAAGAACCCGGCCTGTCCCAGGGGGCCATGAAGATTCCTTCCGAAGGCTGATACTTATCGGTAAAAGCAACAACGGCCATAACAGTTCCGGTCGAATCGACCACTTCATCTTTTTTTTGCACTCCCGCACCCAGGGCCGCCATATGGTGATCAAGACTTCCGGCAAACAGCGGAGTATGAACATTCAGACCGAACAGGCGTCCAGCTTTTTCGGTCACTTTTCCCGCCAGCCGTCCGACTCTGAGTTTATCCGGTAGAATATCCCGGTCAATTTCAAGGGCTTTCAATGCTTCCTCCCACCAATCGGACGCCGTGCAATCGACGAGCCCAAGCAGTGACGCGGAGCCGATATCTCCTTTTTTTTCGCCGGTAAAGAGGTAAACAAGATAATCGGAGATCGTCATTAACTTCGCCGTTTTACTCCACAGTTCCGGTTCATTATTCCTGAGCCAAAGCAGCTTATTCACGCAGAGGCTTGGCGAGGGGGGGCTTCCCATACCAGTTACTTGCAAAAAGCTCTCGCGGTTCCACAGGTCGCCAATACCGGGGGATAACTCAGGAAAACGCTGGTCTTTCCATAATATAAGAGGAGTAAGCGGCTTATCCTGATCGTCTAACAGCAGAAAGCTGTTGGCCTGAGTGGAATAACCAATAGCGGTAATATCACCGGCATCACAGCCTGCATCC
>PUNP01000810.1 GCA_003551785.1 Candidatus Brocadiaceae bacterium
GCTATACCGTGCTCCGTAACAAATTGCAAAACCTGATCAGTAATGTTAAAGGGGTTTAATACATGAGCAAAAAATCTTATGAATTGCTCCATGAAATAGAAAGTCGATTCCAAAGACTCTATCCTGAAGATGCTGAAAAATGCCTGGAAAGACTTCAAATGATGCTCGGGCGTTATGGTTTGGAAGCGGATGCTGATAAGCCTCTTTATCAATGGACAGAAAAGGATGCGTTTGTTATTACTTATGGTGATACGTTGCAGGGAGCGGCCGAGAACCCTTTAATTACACTCCATCATTTTTTGAATGACAACCTGTCCGATGTCATTAATACCGTTCATATATTACCTTTTTCCCCGTTTTCATCCGACGACGGCTTTTCGGTGATCGATTACCGAAAAGTTAATCCCGAACTGGGCACCTGGGATGATATTAAGGCAATCGGAGCCGATTTCAGGCTGATGAGCGACCTTGTTATTAATCATGTTTCCAGGGAAAGCGAGTGGTTTCAGGATTATGTCCACGGCCTGATGCCGGGACTGCATTATTTCATTGAATGCGACCCCGCCACCGATCTTTCGTCCGTCGTGCGGCCCAGGAGCCTGCCGCTGCTTACGCCGATCCATACCCGTGATGGGTTGAGGCATCTTTGGACAACTTTCAGTGACGACCAGATCGATCTGGACTTCTCCAACCCGGATGTGCTTTTTGAGTTCCTTGACATACTCATGCTTTACCTTAACTACGGTGTCAGGGTCATTCGCCTTGATGCTATAGCGTATCTCTGGAAAGAAATCGGAACCGCCTGCATCCATCTGCCTGAGACGCATGAAGTTGTTAAATTAATCAGGAATTTCCTGGAACTTATTTCACCGGATACAACTATTATCACCGAGACAAATGTGCCGCATGAAGAGAATATCAGTTATTTCGGGGCGGGAGATGAGGCGCATATGGTCTATCAATTCCCGCTGCCGCCTCTGATCCTGCACGCAATAACTACCGGTAACTGTTCCTACCTTACCCAATGGGCCCAGAACCTGTCACAAGAGGATATACCGCCCGGGTGCACTTTCTTTAATTTCACCGCCTCCCACGATGGAGTCGGGGTGCGGCCGTTAGAAGGACTGGTTCCCGATTCCGAACTCGAACAGGTTATTGAGGCTGTTCGTGAACGGGGCGGACGAGTTTCAACCAGAACGACTGGGAACGGTGAAGAAAAACCTTATGAACTGAATATTACGTATTTCGATGCGGTTTCCAACCCTGAAGATGATGATTCTGATATGGATATTGACAGATTTTTGTGCTCACAGGCCATCGCCCTCAGCTTGCAGGGAACTCCTGCGGTTTATATACACAGCTTGTTAGGAACGCGTAATGATCATCAGGCTGTTGAGGAAACGGGGCATCCACGGTCTATTAACCGGTCACAACTTGATATCGCACAACTGCACAATGAACTTGAAGATACTTCTTCTGAGAGATGCAAGGTTTTTAAGCGTTATAAGCGATTGCTGCGGTGCAGGACTCAGCATACCGCTTTTCATCCTGAGGGTGCACAAAAAGTTTACAACCTTTCCGAAAAAGTTTTTGCTGTAGAAAGAACCGCACCGGCGGGGGACGAGCGCATATTGTGCCTGTTTAATTTGACGGATTTATCTGTTGACATCGAATTGCCCGATGGATGGGCGGACGATCCGTGCCGTAATATCATTGATGGTAACCAGCAAACCGCAAAAGGTAAATTACTCAAACTTGAGCCATTTAAGCCTTTGTGGTTGTGTAAGGAGTGCTAAATTTTTTTGTTTAACACCATAATAATTGGAGGTTACGTAAGTGAATCAACGTGAAAGAGCAATAGAAACATTGACGTTTGGTAATCCTGATAGAATCCCCTTACAGCCTGGAGGGCCTCGTGAATCAACCAGAAAGAGGTGGCGTGAGGAGGGTATGCCGGAGGGCGTTGAGCCAACGCAGCATATATTTCAATTACTCGGTATAGAGCAGGAACCCACCCAAAGACCGGTACAGCCTGGCGTTGATTTCAGAATGATCCCGCAGTTCGAGGAAAAGGTGCTGGAACATAAGCAGGGGCATTACGTCGTTCAGGACTGGAAAGGGAATATCTGCGAAATTTCTGACGAATTTGATATAACTTACCTGCGCCAGGCCAAAGATTTTGTGACCAGAAAATGGTTGAAATGTCCTGTCGAAAATGAAGCTGACTGGGAGGATATGAAAAAAAGATATATTGTTGATGCGCCTGGGCGGTTTCCCGGTGATTTTGATAAAAGGTGCAAGGAAATCAGAAAGAGGGATTATTTCCTGAAGATAAGTTTCCACGGTCCGTTTTGGCAGCTGCGCGAGTGGTGCGGGTTTGAAGGATTGTGCATGATGATGATCGAAGAGCCGGAATTGGTGGAGGATATGGCGAATTTCTGGCGCGATTTCATAGCGGAAATACTCGAACGCATTTTTGAGGGCTGTGTCCCCGACCAGTTGCATTTCAGTGAAGATATGGCTTACAAAGAGAAGGCGATGATATCCCCGGATATGGCACGTAGATATTGCCAGCCTTCCTGGGATAAGTGGACGCAAATGGCGAAAAATGCCGGCGTGCCGCTTGTGGGGATCGACAGCGACGGTTATATAGGTGAGCTTATACCGCTGTGGATTGATTCCGGCGTTAATTGCTGCGACCCGATAGAGGTGGCGGCCGGCTGTGATATTAATGAATTCAGAAAGCAGTTCGGACATAAAATGGCATACAGGGGAGGCGTAGATAAGCGCTGCATCGCCAAAGGCGGTAAAGTGATTGAGGATGAACTGAATCGGTTGGAACCGGTAGTTAAAGACGGGGGATACATCCCTTCCTGCGACCACGGCGTGCCTTCCGATATATCCTGGCAGGATTTTATCCATTATACGCGCCTGCTGGCCGAAATGACTGGCTGGCTGTGATGAAATATGAATAACCCGCAACATCTCCACCATACCCTGTGAAGATGTTGCGGAAGTTGCCGAGGACTTAGCTTAAGTTTCGCCCCCATTTCCAGACCTTAATTCAGCGACTGTTTCAAACAGGGCTGCGACTTGATATTCCTTGACATTTTGGTCCAGGTTGATGCAGCAGATACCGGTCAAATCCATGTTGGCGGAGTCGGCAGCCAGACGTATGATGATTTGGTTTATTCATTTTTTAGTTTTCCCTGTATAAGTTGGTGATAGTGTCAATGAGACCAAACTGAATTTTACGTATGATCCTGGTTCCACTGACGGGCGAGTGTGTCGCCGATTTCGTCGGTGGGTTCAACGGGCGGCAGGACGGCCGTGTTGCCGCCGCCGTTCTCGAGGTTGACATCCATATTGCGGGGATTGGTCTCCCAGGCGCCGGCGGTGAAGTCTGGGATGTCGATCGAATTCGATCGATTCAATACCGACCACTGGCTGACTGGAGCGATAGCGCTCCAGGCAGCGGCGTCGTAAACATCCTGCGGAAGAGGCAAACCGTTGCGCAGGCAATCGATGATGTGCCAGTTCATGCGGTAGTCTGAGCCGCCGTGACCTTGCCCATCCGCGGCCTCGTCCAGCATCTTGGCGATTTCCGGCGTGAAGCGTTCGCGTATTTCGGCGCATTCCTGTTCCGAAACCCAATGGCCGCCAGTGGAAATACGTGGCGGTGGTGGATCGAAGAGGGCGCAGCCCTCGGTGCCATAAATGCCGTGGATTTGATTATGCGGCTGCGGAGTGTGTGCGTCATGCTGCAAAACGATGGTTCGTCCTTTCACCGTGCAAATTTGCCAAGGTATGCTTTAGCATCATGGAGACTTCAGTCTATCTTCTCGCATCCGTTCATATACGGTTTCAGAATTTCCGGTATGGTTATTGAGCCGTCAGGCTGCTGATTATTTTCCAGAATGGCGATCACGACGCGCGGCAGGGCCAGTCCGGAACCGTTCAAGGTGTGGACATATTCCGGTTTCGCCTGCGGCTCGGGGCGGTAGCGGATATCTGCCCGGCGCGCCTGGAAGTCTTTGAAATTGCTGCATGAACTCACCTCAAGCCATTCTTCACAACCCGCGGCCCAGACCTCGATGTCGTATTTTTTTGCGGCGACGAAACTCAGGTCGCCGGTGCACATTTGTGTTATGCGGTAGGGTAATCCCAGGCGTCGGCAGACCTCCTCGGCGTTATCGAGCAAAATATTCAGTTCGCTGTCAGAATCTTCCGGTTTTACGTATTTCATCAGTTCAACCTTGTCGAACTGGTGTCCGCGTTTGATGCCTCTGACGTCCGCACCGGCTTTCATCTTCTCGCGTCGGAAACAGGGCGTATAGGCGGTGTATTTGAGAGGCAGCTTATCAGCTTCCAGAATTTCTTCTCTGTGCAGATTGGTCAGGGGCACTTCGGCGGTAGGGATCAGCCATAAATCTTCTTCGGCGTCACGGTAGAGATTTTTAGCGAATTTCGGCAGGTTCCCGGTGCCGTAAAGGCACTTTTCCTGCACGACGGCAGGGGGGTAGGCTTCGGTATAGCCGTGCTCGGTGGTGTGCAGGTCAAGCATCCAGGTAATTATTGCACGCTGGAGGCGGGCTCCTTGACGCATGAGGACATAAAATCTCGATCCACTCATGCGTGCACCTCTTTCGAAATCAATAATGCCGAGTTTTTCGGCTAATTCCCAGTGGGGCAGCGGTTCAAAATCGAAGCCGGGCATCTCACCCTCGATTCTCAGCACTTCGTTGTCCTCTTCACCCTCACCCAGGGGCACATCCGCATCCGGGATATTAGGTATGTTCAGCAGAATTTGCTGCAACTCAACCTCTAAATCGTCTGCCTCAGCATCAAGCTCATCTATCCTGTCACCCAACTTGCGCAGGTCATTGATTAATGTTTTACGGATATCGTCGGGTGCACTTTTTACTTTTTTCGATTCGCGGTTACGGCGAGCTTTGAGTTTTTCTGTCTCGCTGGTGATTTCTCGCCATTTTTCATCAGCATCCTTTGCGCGATCAATGAGTTCAGGGTCGGCACCGACTTTTAACATAGCATCTTTGACATCTTCAGTCTTTTCTCTTATCAGGTTTATATCTAACATATTGTGTCCATTAATTACATGAAAACAAGCGCCCCGGTCGCTAAAAACGACTGGGGCGCATAAAAGGAACAAAAAAATAAGGTGCTTTTTCGGGGTTAATGCCTTCCTAAGGGATGTCTTGAAACGCAATGCTACGAACTGTAATTCAAGCCCGAGGATGCGAGATACTTTTCCTTGCATACCCCACGCCCTTGTTCTCAGCCTTACTCAGTTATTTGCTATAACAGGTTCAGGCTGTACCTCTTCTTCTTTTGGTTCTTCGTCTTGGTGGAATTCAAGTTTTCCCTCACTATCGACATCAACGACAACTTTCCCCGATGTAATATTGTCTCTGAGCAGCGCTTCACTCAGCGGGTCTTCCAGCAGGTTCTCAATGGCACGACGCAATGGACGCGCCCCGAAGTCAGGGTTATAACCTTTATCGATAATGATTTCAACAGCCGGTTTTTTGACGACAAGCTCGATATCCTTACCTTCAAGCCTGTCCATGACCTTTTGCAGTTCAAGCTTTACTATCTGCTGCAAATCATCCTTATTCAAAGTTCGGAAAACGATAGTGTCGTCGAGCCGGTTAAGGAATTCGGGCCGGAAGTGGCGCTCTATTTCCTGTTGAACCTGCTTCTTGGTCACCTCGTAAGAAGTGTCTTCGTTTTGCTGTTTGAAGCCGAGTCCGACGCTGTTGCGTATAATATCGGAACCGATATTCGAAGTCATTATCAGCACGACATTACGGAAGTCTACATGTCTGCCGAAATTATCGGTCAGATGCCCTTCTTCCATAATTTGAAGCAGCATATTAAAGACTTCGCTATGAGCTTTTTCGATTTCATCCAGCAGTACTACAGCGTAAGGCCGGCGGCGAACTTGTTCAGTCAGTTGTCCGCCTTCATCATACCCGACATAACCGGGCGGGGCGCCGACCAATCTGGATACGCTATGTTTTTCCATATACTCGGACATATCCAATTGGAACAGCGCGTCGTTGTCGCCGAACATGAATTTCGCGAGAGACCTGGCCAGCAAAGTTTTCCCCACGCCGGTCGGGCCGGCGAAGAGCAGTGAAGCGACGGGGCGGTTGGGGTCTTTCATCCCTGACCGGCTGCGCCTGACTGCTCTACTGATGGTTTTAATCGCTTCGTCCTGGCTGATAACGCTCTTGTGGATTTCCTCTTCCATGTTGAGCAGCCTCTGGGCCTCAGCTTTTTCCAGACGCGTCAGAGGTACTCCGGTCATTCTGGATACCACCTCGGAAATGATGTCTTCATCGACTATGCCTTCCATCTCATCCAGCATGTTCTGCTGCTGGAGCGAATCTTTTTCCTCTTTCATTTCATCACGACGGTTGCGTAAAGAAACGGCTTTTTCAAAATCCTGTTCCTGAACGGCTTTGTCAAGTGCCGTGGTGATTTTATCCAATTCTTCATTGATTTGTTTAATTTTCGGCGGGGATTTGGTCGCACGCAGCCTGACTAAAGCGCCCGCTTCATCGACGACATCAATAGTTTTGTCCGGTTGGAAGCGCCCGGTAACATACCTGCCTGCCAGTTCGGCAGCGGTTTCTATAGCCTTGTCGGTTATCTGAACCATATGGTGGGACTCATAACATTCTCTCAGTCCCTTGATGATGGCCAATGTTTCTTCTTTCGAGGGTGGATTGACAATAATGGGCTGGAATCGGCGCTCCAAGGCTCCGTCTTTCTCGACATATTTCCGGTATTCGTCCGGTGTCGTCGCGCCGATACACTGCATTTCGCCACGTGCCAGGGGTGGTTTCAGGACATTAGAAGCATCTATAGCGCCTTCTGCACCGCCTGCGCCTACAATTGTATGCAGTTCGTCAATGAAAAGTATCACATTTCCTTCGCGCCTGACTTCCTGCATTAGCGCCTTAATACGTTCCTCGAACTGTCCGCGATATTTAGTGCCTGCAACCATCATCGCCAGATCAAGCGCAACTATCCTCCTGTCTTGCAGGATGGGGGGAACATTCTGGCTCACTATCTGCAAAGCAAGGCCTTCAACTATAGCGGTTTTACCTACTCCCGCTTCGCCGAGCAGGACGGGATTGTTTTTCTTTCTGCGGCATAAGACCTGAAC
>PUNP01000311.1 GCA_003551785.1 Candidatus Brocadiaceae bacterium
AGTACCGCGATGCCGGGAGGATGATGGAATTTTTCATCATGCCGGAACATAACCGTTTCGTTACCTATCTGAAGTTTGCTATCGCCGGCGCCGACGGTCACCAATTTCTGCGGCGGAGCAGCGGCGGAGCCGAGTTCATTTTTAGCATCGTCCGACACATGCGGACAGTCATCGACGGCGGCCTGCTTGGAGGCAACCTTCATAGCAAAAGCGAGGCACGTAGGAACTCCACAATCACCGCAGTTCGTCTGCGGCAGCAGTTTATAAATATCCAGTCCTGTAAGGGCCATAAGTTTTATCCTCCGGAAAAAAAGTCACTTTTTAGACACGGACAGACACGGACTTGCACGGACGGGGTGCCGGCGCGATTAAAAGAGCGGGTCCATCGAGACGGCGGGGTGTTCGACTTTCTGGAGGTGCTCCAGCAGCGCCGCAGAGTCTTCCGCAACGCTGTCATCCCCGATTTTATCGACAAAGTCCGGGTCGCCGATTTCTTCACCACGCTTTTCCAAGTCTTCACGCATCTCTTCTTTAAGTTCTTTCGGCATCCAGACGAGTCTTTTCAATCCACCTTCATTGCTGATGAACTTTTCGCTCAGCAGATAACGCCTGCCAACGCCGAGAAAGCCCGGGGTCTGCACGCCGCCGCCCACCTGACCGGCAAGAGTACTGAACGGCATACCAATAGGCGTCATACCCTCGTATTCCCTGTTAACAATCATAACACCGTTGGCTTCAGGTACCATCGCCACGATACACTCAAAGCATCCACAGGACGTGGCCGGCGCATCCATGAGCGAGTACTGGCAGTATCGCTCAACAGATCGGGAGCTGTTTTCAAAAACAAAATCGTTCACGCCCTTCCATTCCCCTTTCTCCGCAGATAATGTTTCCACCTTCTCAATCGGCTGATTGCATCCGGTCGGGTTGATCTGCTTGGCCGCTTTACAGTCGAGCCAGTCGTAAGCACCGCAGAGCCCCGGTCTTTCCGGGCTGACGACACAGACGTGGTTGGGCGCGAAGGTCTGGCATAAGGTGCAGGAATAAAACACATCGACATCTTCATCTTTCATCCCGGCAAGTTTGGCATCACGCGTTTCATAAGCGGCCTCCGCCCTTTCCGTTAGATTTGACAGTTCTTTATCATCGGTGATCAGGCGCACGGCAACTTTATCCGCAATCTGCCCGAAATCATCATGCAGTTTCGCATGCAGCATACGGCCGAAGTGTTCGAGTCGGAACCCGGACTCGTAGGCATTCTTACTTATTCTGATCCATGCGATGCCGCGCTGTCCCATATGCATGATACCGCTGGCATGGTTGATGTACAGATGGATTTGTCGTTCGAGGATACCCTCGAAATCCTCTTGCATCTCACGCCCGGCAACCATCACCTCGATACCGAGATCAACAGCCGAACCCGGTTCTACATCATCAATATCATCGCCGACGACTTCGATATCACCGTCGGTGATATCATCGAGGTCGACAGTATGGAGGTATTCAACGGCATGGGATTTCTTGCCTCCAAACTCGACCTGCAGGTCGTCGCGGCGCACTCTTTCGCCTTCGAACGCTGCGGCGAACGGAACAGGCACGTCGATTTCTTCGACTTTCACTTTGACCCCGCGCACCTCTATGCAGCGCGGCACGAGTTTTTTATAATCGGTCTCGCGTATAAGCGCTTCATATGTGGTGACGCCGGTCGGATGCACTTCGGGAGTAGATTCATGGTCGCTGATAACGGGATAGCCCATCATGATCGCCGCCGCACCGGTAGCGTACCAGTCATCGGGTATCTCGCCGAAAGTCATCCCGAAGGCAAACACGCGGTCGCGGGAATACTGAAGTATGTCCTGATACTGTCCGGCTTTCAGTCCGCCGAAGGTAAGCGCACTGCGCACGGCCCAGTCGAGGATAAGGATACCATGTTTGGTCTCCGGCCCGACGGGGACAATATAGGTGTCCCAGCCGAGCTGGACATTCTGTTCTTCAAGCTGCTCCTTCATCGTGCCGCCGTCGCGGTTGGCGAAAAGGAAAGTTAATATGTTTCTGGTCTGGAGCTGCTGCACAACATCAGCGGCTATTTCGCTGTCGGGCGCCGGGCCGAGTATAGCGGCAAAACCGGGCATACGACCGTCAACGAGCTGTATACCGAGTTCGCGCATAATCGTATCGGTCAGAAACCCCTCCCACCCCTCTTCTTTGTCCGGCTCATCGCCGTTCAAATAGTCGATAGCACAGATAATCTCTTGAGCGAACATTGTGGCAACGCCCTCATCGAGTCCGTGTCCGAGGTAGGGCAGCCACACACTTTCATCCGGAATGGGATGCAGCAGGTCTCGGCGGCAATGCTCCAGCACCGGTTCCATATCACCGAGCGTATCCACTTTTCGCTCAGTCAGGGCATAGATCATAGGCATATGGAAAGCGGTTTGAGGGAACTCGACTTTATGATCGGCTCCATGTTCATCGACAGCCTTTTTCCACATATCCTCGGCTTGTTCAACGAATTGGTGAGCGCCTCTTGCTACTGCACAGAACACTTTTCTCGACATATCCAGACCTCCTTTTTTATTATGATTAAAGACTCACTTTTTCATAACCATGAAGAATAACATCATTTCAACCACAGCGTATCGGCGAACTCTCTGACTCTTTTATTAACTTTGCATGCAGGGCAGCCATTAAGGACGTCGCTTTTACTTTCCAGTTGTTTTTTCAGGAACTCGATTTGCTTCTCAGTGGCATACCCTTTCCCGCATTCGGGGCATGACACCATTTCCAGAGGCGGGCTGAAGGGTGCAACGGTCCGTTCATTTCCATTTTCTATGACATCGATGACGCCCGTGGGGCATACTTGGGCGCACGCGGTGCAGCCGATACAACTCTCCGACGGCTCATCAAAAGGCGGAGCGACTCTTCTTTTAGCGCCCCTGCCAACAAACCCGATAGCACCGGCCCCTATAAGCTCCTCACACACGTTAACGCACATACCACACAAAATGCAGGACGAATCGCTGTCATTCAGCGGCGGCAAATCAGACTCCGCCACCCCCATTTCCCGAGCAAGTGCTCTGACGGTTTCGGATTGCGGACACCGGGAGAGCAGGAGTTCAAGGTTGAGATGCCTGTAGCGCTGCACCTGATCGGTATCGGTACGAACCTCTATGCACTTCTCCCGCACGGGATAAGTGCAGGCCGTATCTATACCCGTCCAGCGTTCTTCCTGAATTTCAACCAGACAGAGCCGGCACGCGCCGTAGTCGTCAGGCAAGGCGTCATGGTGGCAAGGCGCAGGAATATCGAAACCGTATCGCCGGGCCACTTCAAGCAGCATCTCGTCCCGATTGCAGGTCACCGGTTGTCCGTTTATTTTAAATTTTATATTTTTTTTGGTCATAATATTGTATGGCAACGCAAACCGCAAAAGTATCCGGTAAAAATAGGACGTATACGACAAACCAGGAGCTTGGCCGAAAAGGCAACAATGAGCAAATGCCGCTATTTCAAGAGCAACCGCGCCCCTGCCGGGGCGCATTTATCTTTTCATCATTTCTTACCCCTGGTTAAAACCAGGGGCTACCCAACCTCGCCCCGCTGGGGCGAAAACAGCGGCCTTGCCCCGGATGGGGCAAAGTTTGGTAGCCTCGGGTTTCAACCCGAGGGGATGATTCACACGCATTTTTGCGCCCTGAAAGGGCGCGGTAGATCGATGCGTTTTGACAATTGTGTCCTTTTCGGCCATGTCCCTAAAACATAGAGAAATTTCACTATCCGTTCAGAATCGCATCACGGCATCAGCCGGGCAGACGTCATAGCAGCTGCCGCATTTAACGCACCGACTTTTGTCAAGTGTGAACGGTTCTCCAACCTTTCCCTTCTCTTTATCTTCATCTGTTGCTTTATCGGGCAGTTTCCCGGCTTTGCCGGTTATACAATCGACAGGGCATTGTTTAGCACAGCGCCCGCAGCATATACATTTCTCAGGGTCGATGTCGAATTCGATAAGCGCGGTGCAGACGCCGGCGGGGCATTTTTTATCACGTATATGCGCCTCATACTCATCGCGGAAATAACGCACCGTTGAGAGCACGGGATTGGGCGCAGAGGAGCCGAGTTTACACAGAGAGGTTTCGGCGACCAGTTCCGCGACATTTTCCAGTGTTTCAAGATCATGTTCGCCGGCCTCTCCGCTGCATATACGGTCAAGTATACGGAACATCTGCTCGGTACCGTCCCGGCAAGGGGTGCATTTTCCGCACGATTCTTTCCTGAGGAAGTCGAGGAAATAGCGGGCGACATCGACCATACAGCTATCCTCATCCATGACAACCAACCCACCGGACCCCATCATCGAGCCGACCTCGGTGAGACTGTCGAAGTCGACAGGCATATCGAGGTATTGGTCGGGTATACAGCCGCCGCTGGGCCCGCCGGTCTGGACGGCTTTAAATTTTTTCCCGTCGGCTATCCCTCCGCCGACATCATCGATAATTTGGCGCAGAGTGATTCCCATGGGCACTTCGATCAGTCCGGTATTTTCAATATCCCCGACGAGGCTGAAGACTTTGGTGCCTTTAGAGCCTTCGGTTCCTATAGAGGCGAACCAATCCGCGCCCCGGGCGAGTATAGCAGGCACATTCGCCCAGGTTTCCACATTATTCAGAACTGTCGGCCGGCCCCAGAGTCCGCTTTCAGTGGTATGGATATGTTTGATGCGTGGCTCACCGACACGCCCTTCGATCGAGGCGGTCAGGGCGGTGGACTCTCCGCACACGAACGCGCCACCACCACGGGCAATATTGATATCGAACGAAAAGCCGCTGCCCAGGATATCATCACCCAGCAAGCCGTATTCGCGCGCCTGTTCCAAAGCCTTGCGTAAAGTTTTCAGAGCAAGCGGATACTCCTTTCTGATATAAACATAGCCCTCTTTTGCCCCTATGGCATAGGCTCCCACGAGCATCCCTTCAATAACAGCATGCGGATTGGCTTCAATAATGGACCTATCCATAAAAGCGCCCGGATCTCCTTCATCAGCATTACAAATCACCACTTTATCATCGGCATCGACTTCAAGGCACGTCTGCCATTTTCTGCCGGTAGGAAACCCGCCACCACCGCGACCTCTCAGCCCCGCCCTGCATATCTCTGAAACTATGTCCTCCGGATCGAAGTCATACAATGCTTTGGCCAGGGCCTTATAACCATCCTCCCTTATGTAGTCTTCGATTTTCCGGGGTTCAACAATGCCGTTTAAAGCAAGAGCAATACGTTTCTGGGATTCATAAAAAGGTATCTCACTACGGCATTTACAGACTTTTTTATCTGTATTATACAGCAAACGATCGACTACTTTTTGATCTGCGTCTATGCTCTTTTCGTATATCTCGGAAGCATCTTCCGGAGCAACATTATTATAAAAAATATCGTCCGGCTGTATAACAACAAGCGGTCCCAGCGCACAAAGCCCATGACAACCGGAACCCATAATAACTGCATCCCCCTCTCCCCCCGTTTTTTTGGCAGTTTCGCACAGCGCGTTATAAACATCTTCAGATCCTCCCGCGCGGCAACCTGTTCCAAGGCAGACACTGATCACTTTTTGCCCTTCAGCGGCTTTTTTTAACGCCTGCGCATATTTATTTAAATCTGCGGGTGAATTCATTTTACCTGTAGTTATGCTCTCAGTCATCAGTTCTTCTCCTGATTTATTTCACGTAACTATCCAGCACATCGGCAATACCGTCGGGGGTAAGATTACCATAAATTCGTTCATCAACAGTTAAAACCGGCGCCAGGCTGCAGCACCCGATACATCTGACCTCCCGGACGGTAAACTTCATATCACGTGATGTTTCATGCCCCGGCTCCAAATCCAATTCCCTCCGCAGCGCATCCAGCAGTCGCCCCGCGCCTTTCACATGGCAAGCCGTACCGGTGCATACGGCGATCAGGTGCTCGCCCTGCGGTTCCAGGCTGAACGCCGCATAAAAGGTCGCGACTCTCAACACCTGTGAGATAGAAACTCCCATTCTTTCCGACACGTGTTCAAGGGCCGGGCGCGGAAGATAGTCGAACTCCTCCTGCACATCCTGCAGGATATGGATAAGGTGCCTGCGCCGACCATCATACTTATCGATAACGCCATCGGTAAAATCTATCGCACAGCTTGCTTCCGCTACTGGCATTAGGTACCTCCAAATCCGTTTTCATGAATATAGTACAAGATATCAGATTAATCTGAACTGGATTCCTCTTCCCGGCTTTCCGACATGACTCTTACCGTACGTTCTGCTGCTGTTTTACGCCGCTGCCGGGAAAGCTCGGCCATTTTCCTCACCGACCGGGCACCGGTCGGACAGCCGGTGACGCAAGCAGGCTGTTCTCCCCGTTCAATCACTCCCTCGCAGAGATCGCATTTAATGAGCCGATGCAGGCCGTTATTCCATTCAACCGCCCCGAACGGACAGGTGAAGATGCAGGATTTGCACCCGATACATTTTTCCACGGCGGTCAAAGTGCGCCCGGTAATTTCGTCTTTATACAATGCCCCGGACGGGCAGACCTCGACGCATGGCGCATCTTCACATTGCTGGCACTGGAGCGGGACGGCCCTGCCGGCAGCGGCGATAACCCTGACACGCGGCACAAGCGGGGAGCCTGATACAAATTCTTCCTCAATATCTGACGTTGAGCTGTGCACTAAAGCACATTCGATCTCGCATCCTTTGCAGGCCAGGCATTTATTTAAATCAACAACGATTGCCTCGCCTTCGGATGTTATTTTCTGATCTGCTGTTGGCATCTATTTTCCCTCTGTTTCGATATCATTAATTTTAGATTACTCCGACAGGTTGGACAGACCCGACATTAAAACGAGTTACGAACTGGCGCCGGCTTTTTCTTGAGCTGCTTCCACCGGCTCATTCATCATATCATCCAGTCCGAGCGCCTCCCGTTTGGAATTGATATGTTCAATCATCTGCCGGGCGGCCTTAACGGGGTCGGGCTGGAAGGCGAGTCGCCCGCCGAAGTCTTCTTCCATCCCGCGCAGCAGATAATCGCGGACTTTGGGCGCGCCCATGATAGGGAACGATTCGCCGAGGCAGGTGTATATGCCG